>JAZNTY010000063.1:0-3778 GCA_045592005.1 Alistipes sp.
ACCTTGTGGAGGAGCACTTCAAGCGCCCTGTAATCCTTATCAACTACCCTAAGGAGATTAAGGCTTTCTATATGAAACAGAACGAGGATGGCAAGACAGTACGCGCAATGGATGTTTTATTCCCGAAAATCGGCGAGATTATCGGCGGTTCGGAGCGTGAGGCTGACTATGGCAAACTTCGTGCACGCATTGACGAGCTTCACATTCCGGAGAAGGATATGTGGTGGTATCTCGACACCCGTCGCTGGGGTTCAGCACCTCACTCAGGCTTCGGCTTGGGATTTGAGCGTCTGTTACTCTTTGTGACCGGTATGGGAAATATCCGCGATGTAATACCATTCCCACGCACTCCAAAGAATGCCGAGTTCTAAACAGCTCGCTCCTTCTCCTTGAGGCGAATAAACACTTAACTGCACCACTATGGCACTTACACAAAGACAGCAGCTATTGCAGCAACAGAAACTTTCGCCCCAGCAAATACAGATGATTAAATTGCTGGAGCTGCCCGCGGCATTGCTTGAGCAGCGCATAAAACAGGAGATTGAGCAGAATATCGTGCTTGAGGAGGACCATACCGAGAACCAGGACGAGGAGCCTAAGCAAATCTCTATGGACGAGTACCTCAAAGAGGATGATACCCCCTCCTACAAGAGCCGATTAAACCACTTCTCTAAGGACGACCGCCCCCGTAATTTCCAAATTTCGGGCGGTCTTTCTTTGCAAGAGTCTCTCATAGAACAGCTTGGGTTCAAAAACCTGAGTAGCCACGAGCAGACTATTGCCGAATTTATCGTCGGCAGCATAGACAACGACGGCTATCTGCGCCGCGACCTACAATCTCTCTCCGACGATATAGCCTTTACCATAGGTCTTGAGGTCGATATAGAGGAGTTAGAGCGCCTACTATCCATCATACAACACCTTGAACCTGTGGGCGTGGGTGCTCGCGACCTTCGCGAGTGTCTACTGCTACAGCTTGAGGCTCAAAGCCTTGAGAGCCCCGAAAAGCAGCTTGCTTACAAAATTCTCGACAGCCTATTTGACGAGTTTGTCAAGAAGCACTATGAGCGTATGATTTCGCGCTTAGGCACCACCGAGCAGATGTTCCGCGCCGCAGTGCAGGAGATACAGCACCTACAGCCTAAGCCGGGCAATATGTTTGCTGAGGACTCCGATAGCGCCCCATATATTATTCCCGACTTTATCCTCGACTACCACGATGGCAAGTTCGAGCTCTCACTCAACTCTTACAACATTCCTGAACTGAAAATCAACCGCCACTACTTGGATGTTATACGCCAAAATAACGGCAAGAGCGAGCAGAAGATGAGCGAGCAGGAGAGGGAGGCTGTTCAATTTGTCAAGAGCAAGATAGATGCCGCCAAATGGTTTATGTCAGCTATAAAGCAGCGCCACGACACCCTTATGCGCACAATGCAGACTATCCTCGACTATCAACAGGAGTACTTTAAGGATGGCGACCGTAGCCACCTGCGACCTATGATACTTAAAGATATCGCCGACCGCACAGGGTTAGATGTGTCAACAATCTCGCGCGTAGC
The DNA here is from genome assembly GCA_045592005.1 of Alistipes sp. GTDB lineage: Bacteria > Bacteroidota > Bacteroidia > Bacteroidales > Rikenellaceae > Alistipes. Next base: position 1,563 of record JAZNTY010000063.1, read on the forward strand.
TAATAGTAAATATGTGCAGACCTCCTTCGGCATAATACTGCTCAAGTCACTCTTCTCGGAGGCTATGCAGACCACTTCGGGCGAGGAGGTCTCAAGCTATGAGATTAAGAACCTGCTGGAAAAGTGTATCGCCGAGGAGAACAAACGCCGACCTCTGACCGATGAGCAGCTGATGAATATCCTCAACGAAAAGGGGTATTGCATTGCCCGCCGTACGGTGGCTAAGTATCGTGAAATGCTCGGAATACCCGTTGCAAGACTCAGAAAAGAGATATAGAATTTTTTTTGATAACAGTTATCGCATAACAATAAAAATCCTTATTGTAGAACGATATAGAGGGGAAAAACGGTTTGTTTTTCCTCATTTTTTTGTATTATATTTGTCCCCCGAAACTCAAAATATACAGCTATGAAACCATTGAAGATTGGAGAACTTGTGGCGCAAACGCCGATAGTTCAAGGGGGTATGGGAGTTGGTATTTCGCTGTCTGGTCTTGCTTCGGCAGTCGCTGAGCAGGGCGGTATCGGGGTTATCTCATCTGCCGGTTTGGGAGTGATTTACAACGACTACTCCAAAGATTACAACAAAGCATCTATTTACGGTCTACAGCAAGAGATTGCAAAGGCTCGTGCTGCCACAAAGGGCATTATCGGTGTCAATATTATGGTCGCTCTCTCGAACTTTGCGGACCTTGTGGCGACAGCTATCAAGGAGAAGGTTGATATTATCTTTGCCGGCGCCGGTCTGCCGCTCAACCTGCCCTCGTTTTTGACTGAAGGGGCAAAGACAAAACTCGCACCTATCGTTTCATCTGCCCGCGCGGCAAAACTACTCTGTGCAAAGTGGTTCTCGGAGTACAAGTACATACCCGACGCCATTGTTGTCGAGGGACCGAAGGCGGGCGGTCACTTGGGCTACAAGAACGACCAGATTTTTGACCCTCAATATTCGCTCGAAAACATTGTCCCTCAGGTAGTTACAGAGGTAAATCATTTTGCTGAGCAGCACAACTGCCACATACCTGTTATTGCAGGTGGAGGAGTTTTTACGGGCGAGGATATTCACAAAATACTCTCTCTTGGCGCTGAGGGTGTGCAGATGGGAACTCGTTTTGTTGTTACCGAGGAGTGCGATGCGGCGCCAGAGTTTAAGCAGGCATATATTGACGCCAAAGAGGAGGATGTGACCATTATCCAGAGTCCTGTAGGTATGCCTGGGCGCGCAGTGGCAAACGGTTTTCTTGAGCGCGTAAAGCAGGGGCTGACAAAGCCACAGAGCTGTCCTTTCAACTGCATCAAGACCTGCAATGTAACTGATAGCCCATATTGTATTATGCTTGCACTCTATAACGCCTACAAGGGTCGTATGGGGCACGGCTATGCATTCTGTGGCTCAAATGCTTGGCGCTGCAATAAGATTTTGTCGGTCAAGGAACTTATCGACTCCCTCAAAAAGGAGTACGCTCAGGTAGAAATGGCATAGAGATTGATACTATTCCGGTGTAAACAAAAACATCGGAACAATGAAAAGATTTTTACTATCAGTGTCCGTCGTGGCACTCGTCCTGGGCACTATTTTCGGATGCTCACAGCAGAAACAATGGAGTCGAGAACAGCGACAATCTCTTAGGCAGATGCTGCGCGACTATCGCACAATGGTCTACCTAAATAACCTTACCGAGGCGGAGTATATGCTCTTTAGCGACAATGTAGCGGCTGCCATAGAGCAGGACTACCCTATCTACACCACCTTTATAGAGATGCCGGCTGTCAACGACACTGTGCAGGTATATGTGGTAACCACTATTGTCGACCAGCTAAACGCCGATGTACGCAATATGCGCCATATATTCCCTTACAACAATCTGGTAGCAGCAAATATTCTGCCTACAGGTCTTGACCGCACACAGCAGAACGCCTTCTACCGCTGTTTGGCACAGAGGGTAAATAACACCTACCCTACCTTAGATAGCTTTGTAAACGCTATCCTTGCCGACACTACTGCCAATGCCACTATCACGCAGCTGCAACAGCAGTGTGCCACCGACCTCTTTGGCTGGGAGATAGATATTGTAGAGGTGGTAGAGCCATAAGAGAGAACAACTATTATAGCAAGATAAAGTGAGCCCGTCTAAACTTAGACAGGCTCATTTTTGTATTAGAAGTTGTATAAGGAGATTTTAACGCAGAGATTACCTTGTTAGACCGCTTATCTA
>JAZNTY010000064.1:0-5062 GCA_045592005.1 Alistipes sp.
TGAGTATAAAAACGCATAAAGCAGTGGGGCTATAATTAAAATAAGCATCACTCCCCTATTTTTGAATATTATATTGTACTCCTGGCGTATAATCTCTACAATCTCTCTTCTCATAGTCTTTTATATAGAACAAATGGTAGAACGGTAAATAGCCACATCTTGCCAATTAGCCCTACAGAGTCTGCTATTTGTGCTCCACGAACAGTTTGGTCGACTAATATTTCAATATAGTATGTAAATGGAAATAGATGGCTGGCGGCTTTAAGCGGAGTATACATTGCCATAGTGGGGAATGTTAGACCGGAGAATGTGAATGCTAAAACGGAATATCCACCACCAAGAGAGAGTGCTAAATGTCGGTTTTGTGTCACCTCAATGAAGAATATGGCAATAGCTTGATATACGATGATAAAAACAATTGTTGCAGCGATGAGAGCCCAAATACTTCCTCTTAGAGGAACTCCTAAAATATTGAATAGCGCAACAAACATTAATATAGCGGTCAAAATCATCATTATTGTTGTAGGTAAACATCTGCCGATAATAGTTTGCAATCTATTGTCTACACGCTGAGATACAGCCCAAATGGTTGATAATACGGTAATAATCATCACTATCATCGACATAAAGCAAGGTGCTAAATAGTAGCTGTAATTCAGCTGTGGGTTGAAGAGTATATGACGCTCAAAACCAATAGGCATAATTCGAGCTAAGGCTTGCTGCTGATTTAGCCCCTCTGCTTGTAATAGGTTTATAGCCACTCCCGATTGGAAAGTAGCAACAGTAGTCTGGATATCTTTGGCTATAAAACCATTTGTTGAGATATTTGTGCCACTATTATAGAGTATTACAGAGGTTGAGCCAGAACGGATAATCTCCTGTTCAAAGCGATAAGGAATAATAACTACAGCGTATATTTTACCCTGTTTGATGAGCTGCTTAGCCTGGTCTATATCTGTAACCTCATATTTGACATCTACCGATGCTGTGGCGTTGAACATAATGGTTAGCTGTCGAGAGAGATTGGTGTTGTCATTATCCAAAATGGCTATTGGCAGCTTGGTTATACCATCTCCTGAGAAGTATAAACAGAAGAACAGCAGCGAAAGTAGTGGAAATACAAACAGTAGAAGTGTGTATATTTTACTTCTACCTATTCGTCTAATCTCGCTTATGAATGTTTTGAATAACATATTAGTTCTAAAACTTTATTATGGCGCTCATGCCTGGCAGTAATTTGGTCTTGTTTTCTAATGGTTTTAGTCTGATAGTAAAGGTTCTAATATCAAAACCGCCATTAGCCCGTGTATCGTTCCATATGGCAAAATCGGCTTGTTTGGCAATATAGCTTACTGTTAAGTTGATATATTGGTCTAATGCAGGGAAGTAGGCTCGAAACTCTTTGCCAACATCTATATGTGGCATAAGGCTCTCCTTGATATTAAACTCAACCCATATATCATTCAGGTCAAGTATAGTCACAACAGGATATCCGGCTGCAACTAACTCTCCTTTATTGTAAGCAATGGTTGATATCTCTCCGGCAATAGGAGAGTATACTTTACTATCGGAGATGTAGGTTTGCACTTCATTAACAACACCTTGTGCCATATCTACATTTGCAGCCGCAGCTGCTTTTTGCTCCTTTGTAGCTCCTGCAAGAGCGAGTGAGTATTGGGCATAGGCAGCGCTTTGTGTGGCTTTCATTGACTCAAAATTTGCTTGAGCCTCATCTAACTGTTGTGCGGTAATGACCCCCTTTTCAAACAATTTCTCAGCTCTATTGTAACTCTTTTCAGCCAAATCGCGTCCTGCCGTAGCTTTTTGCCACAAGTTTCGAGCAGCCTCTATCTGTTGTTGACGCGCACCTGCTAAGGCTTGCTGGTCCATAGCTATGGCTGCACTTTTTGCAGCTGATGCTTGTGTGAGTTTGGTGTCTAATTCAGGAGTGGAGAGTGTATATAGTAGTTCGCCGTAGTTCACATACTGTCCCTCTGTGATATTGAGAGAGTCTATTCGTCCTGGAATTTTAGACGCTGCTTTATATTGTCGACACTGAACAACTCCTTGTATGATTACAGGAGCATTGCGGTCAATAAGATTGCCTATGATGATAATTGTTAATGCAATTGTAATCAATAATATAGGCAAGATAATATGCTTTTTAATCTTCATAATGGACGCTATGTGTTGTGATGTTATCTAAATAGTAAAATAGTCGTTGACTCTCCCCTGCTGCTTCAAGGAGTTTTGCGAGGGATATATCAAACTTATATGCTGCCTCCAGATGGCTGATTTGCGCTACAGCTAACTCCAATGTAGCATCGACAATAGCAGTAGATGTCGCCATATTTTCACTATAAGCCATCTGCTGCGAAAGTAAATACTCTTTGGCAAAAGCTACGCCACTTGCACGACTTTTGGTCGCTTCAAGTTGTGATATCGTCTGATTATAAAGACTCTCCACAAGTAACCGAATGTTATTATCAGCCTCTTTTGTGAGCTCTTCCACACGATTATATGTACTTTTGGCTGCCATATAGTTGTGTTCTCGTCTAAGTCCGTCAAAGAGTTTGAAATTTACACCGATGCCAATAGCCCATCGCGGTAGTAGATTGGTAACCTTATGAGTTAGCCCTCCTGCGGCAATAGCTGTTATCTCAGGAAAAAAATCGGCTCTGTGAATAGCTATATTTTGGTTGGCAAGAGAGAGTTGGCTATCTGCCATTTTCAATTCTGGATTATTTTCTTTTGCCAGCTGCTGAAAGTAGTCTAAATCTTCGATAACATCGACGGTAAATATCGGTGTAGATAGTTTACTAATGTTATCAATACCTATAGTAGTAGATAGAGCACTATGAGCTGTTTTGAGTTCTGCTTGCGCGGTTCGTAGCTCTTGAAGAGTAGAATTGCGACGATATTTAACATATAGTAGCTCGGTATTGGTTGCCATACCATTATCAAATAGCGACTCCATATCTTGACAGTGCCTTTCTAAAGCATCGGCAGCCAATTGGCGTACATTAACCACATTGGCAGCTAAAATATAACCGAAATACCTGACAACCAACTCTGTGAATATACTATTGTGTTTTATCTCACTCTGCAACTCAGCCACACTCTCTGTAGCCTTAGCTGCACGATTTGCCGCTATAATCTTACCTCCTGTAAATAGTGGAATAGCAATATCAGCCTCGACAAAACCTAAGGTTCTATTTTGTATGGTATACCTCCAATCTAAATTGAGTAACGGAGCAATATCTAATGAGCCGAGCAGTTGCTTGAGCGGATTAATATCTATGGCGATATCTTTTTGAGTATGAGCCCAAGCGCTATGAATGTTGATTTGTGGCGAGTATAAACCTAATGCAGCTTGCCTGCTGCGTTTTGCAGCAAGTTGTTGATACTCTGTAGCTTTTATTGCCGGATGGTTTGAGTATGTCAACTCAGCAGCCTCTTTAAGAGAGAGCTGTTGTCCAAAAGCTATCGGACAAAAGAGAATGGATAGAAGAGATAGTAAAATGCGCATTGTCGTAGCTGTTTATGGCAGCTCGACAGGGTCAAACTACCGTTTTAGCTCGATTACAGTAAGCTCAGGCTTTGCGCCAATGCGCAGATAAAAACCGACACTTCCTATGCCGTCTGTGATATAAAGTGAACCGCCGGCGTTACTATAAAGACCACTCCACTCTTTATACATAAGCATTGCTGGAGAGAACCTTCTACCACAGCACTCAAAAGCAATCTGCATGGCGTGAATATGACCAGATAAGGTCAAATCAGCATATCCGCCCTCGCTTATAGGATGCCATAGCTGGGGTAGATGTGAGATGGCTATATTAAAGAGCGAGGCTGGTATCGATGCAAAAATCTCCGTTGGCGAAAAGTTATTGGGTGTATCAAACGAGTGCTTGTACTCTAACAACTTGTCGGTAAAATCTATGCCCGTTACAGCAATCGAGTCCTCGCCTTTAGATACATATATCGTGCTATCGCGTAACAATTTCCATCCCATTTGACTAATTTTGGTATTAAGATGTGCAATATTTTCACTTTTGGGTAGAGTAAGTGTATCCTTGTTATATACGCCTGTGTCGTGGTTACCAAGCGCGGCATAGACTGAGTATGGAGCCTTGATTTTGGACAAATTTGCCATAACCTGCTCAGATAACTCATGGTGGTTTATGTGTATTAGGTCACCGGCAAAGATAACCATATCAACATTCTGGCTGTTTATAGCCTCCACAACCCTATTGGTCTCCTTATCTGCATTTATCATTGAGCCGATGTGCAAATCAGAAAATAGTAAAATGCGAAAGCCGTCAAAATTTTGTGGAATGTTACTATTGTGTATAGTTACATTTTTGATATTCAGGTTTGTGCGGGTGTTAATTAAACTATTCAATAATATAACAATTGTCAATATACAAAAGATAGCGCCGATGCCTTTTCCGAGACGAGGGTTTCTAAATGGTATAAAACCGATGTAAAAAGATATACGCGCCAGGGTTATTATGGTGTAGATAGTCAGGCTCCACGACGCCAAACTCATAACAGCTTGATTTTGACTGTTGCTAATAGCCACAATGAGTACTGATAGAAATGGTAGCAGATTTGCTATTACTATAAAGATAATAGCCCCAATCTTGAGATATAACTTGTTGAAATTAGACTTTTGTATCGCTTTATAGTCCAATAATAGACAAATAGCAGCAATGGATATAAATATAAATGTAATCATAGCGCAAAGATAACGATTTTTTACAACATTATTTCGATTGGCATATATCTTGCAAAATATTGGGGTGTTGAATAACAAAAAACAAAATGTCTATGAAAAAATCTTTACTTATCTGTTTTGCGGTATGTGTAGCACTCTCCGCATCGGCTCAGCGACGCTATTTTGAGCGTCATCATAAGGCTGGCGAGCCGACCGTCTATATTATATCGGTAAAGGAGACCGATACAATATGGAGCAATAATCCAGCCTTAGCACAGCAACATATTGCTATGCAGAATAACCAATCGGCGAAGGCGGCAATAGATGACCATCGTCAGGCAA
>JAZNTY010000065.1:0-2712 GCA_045592005.1 Alistipes sp.
CGCAAAAGAGTAGTCGTACTAATAAAATGAAATGCCTATGAGGAAGTTACTTTTTTTTATGGTGGCTATTGTTCCACTGCCTCTATTTTGGTCGTGTTCTTACGATAATTCTTAATGGTAACAGTGGCTGAAAAGGATGATTTTCTTGTGGAAAAAACGAAGAATATTTATGAAACCTTTTATGCAGAGTGTTATACTCGTTCTAATATTGACGAGCGACTGCCTTTTGTGTTGGGGGATGCTACATGGCTTTGGGATAGTGCAGAGGTTTCTTATAGTGGAGATAGGTCTGCTGTTGATGTTCCTGTTTCAGGTGGGTTTGTTTATAAAGTGTATAAGAAATCACAGAATGGAGAATATATAGCTGTTTCTGTATCGTCAAAGATTGTTGCGGTACAAGATGCGCAAGGAAATACATCTTTTTACATAAGGGTAAGTATTTCAGATGTTGGAGAAAATAGCGTTGTTAACCAAACCCTCAATTTTGAAGATAGAAACGGGTATAATGGTTTAGAGTATTATATTGCTATAGATGGATGCCCTATAGCAATAGCAAAGTTTGAAAACGGAACTCAAATTGATGGTGTATTTCTCGGAGATACAGATATTGATAAAGTCGGTAAATATTGTAAATTTGCGTATTTATTAGGAGATATTGCTGTAGCCAGAATTTCAAATACAACTCGCTCTTATCTTGATACGGAAGATCATAATGCAATACTAAATAATCTTGAGTACCAGATATTTCTTCGAACTCTCTTTCCCGATATGTCATCTGACTTCTATGAAAAAATACAGTATGCTGGGTGTGCTGGAATTGTAAGGAATATGGGAAGTAGTGGAATGATAGAAGATATTAAAAGAGCTGTTAATAATACCATATATAAAGCTAAAAAATAGTTGTAGTTATGAAGAGATTAATATTTATTTTAATGTTTTTGGCAGTGTGTGTTAGAGGTGTCGCACAGACTCCCATTTATATTGTTGTAACAACCGTAACATGTCCAGATACGCATATTGGTATTTTTGACGGCTTTGGACGATTACTTGCAGCTGAAGATTATTTGACAAAGGGAGTCTCTCGACATTATATGTTCGGAACGACGGAACGCGATTATATGATAGAATTTAATCATGTTAATTTCAAAGACAGTTCTGTTGATTTAGAAATCTTAAGCCTTCCTATCTCCGCTTTACACAACCTTGAAACGGTTATAGAGGCAGAAGAGTTGATGCAGTTTGCAACGGCAGATATGGCTTATAATTGGATGCTAAACCATCTTGAGAACAGAACAAAACTATATATTATTGACCGTCGAGAGTTTTATAAGTCGGATCCCGATCTTGCCGCGCCAAATATGATGAAAGTTGTAGAGGTTAAAATCTGGTACGAGGATATTCCGGACCATATAAAAGGCTCAGTGCCAATTCTAAAATAGTGTGAAGACCCCTATAGTTGCACAATTTTACAATTTTTGCTGGATAATTGCTATAATCTAAAAAAAATGCTATATTTGTACGATAAAAGTGCAAATACCTAAAAAATAGAATAACTATGGCTAATATTCCTGTAGAATTGAAGTACTCTGACGACCATGAGTGGTGTCGTGTGGAGGGTGAGTATGCCTATGTAGGCATTACCGATTTTGCTCAGAGCGAGCTTGGCGATATCGTATTTGTAGACATCCCAACCCAGGGCGAGACCCTTGCTGCGGGCGATGTTTTCGGTACTATCGAGGCTGTAAAGACCGTATCTGATGCCTTTTTGCCTGTTTCGGGTGTTGTTGAGGAGGTTAACCCTGCTATTGACGCTGACCCTGCGCTTGTAAACAGCGACCCATATGGCGAGGGCTGGATGGTAAAGGTTAAGATGGAGAACCCTGCTGAGGTTGATACTCTGCTTACCGCTGAGCAGTATACAGCACTTATTGCAAAATAGTTTTATCTTAAAAATACAAAATTATGTCAAAAGTTACAGTTATTGGTGCAGGTGCAGTAGGTGCTACTTGTGCAAATGTATTGGCTTGCCGCGGCGTTGCAAGCGAGGTTGTTTTGGTAGATATTAAGGACGGTCTGTCTGAGGGTAAGATGCTGGATATGTTCCAGGCTGCTGCTACTCAGGGTTACAAGACAAAGCTTGTTGGTGTTACCGCTACTGATGCTGAGGGCTACAAGCCAACAGCTAACTCTGATGTTATCGTTGTAACTTCAGGTATTCCTCGTAAGCCAGGTATGACCCGCGAGGAGCTTATCGGTATCAACGCAGGTATCGTTAAGGGCGTTGTTGGTAACGCACTGAAGTGGTCTCCAAAGGCTATCGTTGTTGTTATCTCTAACCCTATGGATACTATGACTTACCTTGCTCTCAAGGCTACAGGTCTTAAGAAGAACCGTATCATCGGTATGGGTGGTGCTTTGGACTCTTCTCGTTTCCGCTGCTACCTCTCTAAGGCTACAGGTGTAGGTATTCAGGATATTGACGGTATGGTTATCGGTGGTCACGGCGATACTACTATGGTTCCGCTCACATCTAAGGCTACTATCAAGGGCGTTCCTGCTACTCAGTTCCTTACAAAGAAGAAGCTTGAGCAGGTTGCTGCCGATACTATCGTTCGTCCTGCTACACTTACAGGTCTGCTCGGTACCTCTGCTTGGTATGCCCCAGGTTCTGCTGGCGCTTATGTTGTTGACGCTATTATCAACGACACTAAG
>JAZNTY010000066.1:0-11828 GCA_045592005.1 Alistipes sp.
CACTCAAGAAGTTGGTGGAGAAATAACCAACCACCATACAACACAGCAAGGGCCACGAAAGTGACCCTTGTTCTGTTTATATGAGCGGCAAGCGGGATTCGAAGCCGTGACCCTCGGCTTGGGAAGCCGATGCTCTACCGCTGAGCTACTGCCGCAGATAGGGAGGATGACCTCCCCTATTTTATTTCTCCACCAACTTCTTGAGGGATGCGATGTTCTGCTCGTTATGGAGTATCTTGCCCTCGGCGGTGTATGCGTAGTCAATGCGAGAGCGGAAGTAGGTCTCCACCTTATTACGCACGACCTTCATGGTGCTATTTACCAGACCATTTTGCTCTGTGAAGTGCTCGTCTACGATAGCCAGCGCAGCAGGGAGCCAGCGGTCCGGGAACTCATCGGCAAATACACCACCTGTACGATATTTCTCAATCTCGGCATGCAAAATATCTGCCGCAGCCTTAGCCTTGTCATCGGCATCTTTAACAGCTGCTTTGAGAGCGTCGCCATTAGGAACGACAAGTGCTATGGTATAAGGGTTTTGGTTGTTGTAAATCATAATCTGGTCGATATAAGGCGATTTGTCGACCATAGCCTCCTCCATACCCTCTGGGCTGTACTTCTCGCCATCGGATGCAATCAAAAGGCTCTTGAAACGACCCAAAACATAGAGGAAACCATCCTCTGCCATATATCCCATATCGCCGGTGTAGAGCCAGCCATCCTTAACAGTCTCGGCAGTAGCTGAAGGGTTCTTCCAGTAGCCTGCCATAACATTTTCGCCCTTAATAACAATCTCTCCCTTCTCGCCTACAGGTAGCTCACGACCCTCATCGTCCAGAATTTTGATATCTAACGGTTGGATAAGCTTACCAGAGGAGCCGAAGCGATGGTTCTTCTCGCCGATAGAGTTTGTTGAGATAATCGGCGTAGCCTCACTAAGTCCATAACCCTGATACATAGGCATACCTACAGCGTAGAAGAAACGCTGAAGCTCCGAGTCAAGAAGTGCGCCACCACCAACAAAGAATTGCAGACAGCCACCAAAGCCCTGGCGAACCTTGCTATACAAAATCTTGTCAAACAGTGCGACAAGTGGTTTGAGGATAAATCTCCAACCACGACCCTTGCTATATCCATCCTGGTTATACTCATAAGAGACCTTGAGAGCAAACTTAAAGAGTTTTTCTGTGAACTCGCCCTTGCTCTTAATAGAGTTTTCTATATTTTTACGGAAATTCTTAGCCAATGCAGGCACTGAGAGTAAAAAGTGTGGTTTTACCTCACGGATATTGCCTGGGATATTTTTCAGCGTCTGCATAGGTGTGCTGCCGACCTGAGTAGTTGCAACCGCAGCACCGCAGGCAATCATAATATAGAAGCCGCACACATGAGCAAAGCAGTGGTCAAGTGGCAAGATAATCAAAGTACGATATGTTGACGGAATTGAAATGCGGGTCAAAGCCTGCTCAACATTAGCGGTATAGTTGCGATGTGTAAGTACAACACCCTTAGGGTCCGCAGTAGTACCTGAGGTATAGGTAATGGTTGCGTAGTCATCATTCTGAAGTGCTGCACTGATTGCCAAAAACTCCTCCTTGTGCTCATCTAAGTACTTCTCTCCAAGTTTCTTAACAGAAGCCAAGGTCATCTCCTTATCCTCAAGTTCGATATCGTCCTGGAAGATAATAATACGCTCAATAAGAGGGAGCTGGTCCTTGATTTTGCGAATTTTAGGAAGTTGATATTTTGAAACAAAAATAGTCTGAACATCGGCATGTCGCAGGCGGAACAGAAGGTCGTTAGCCTCCTCCAACTTGATTGACAGCGGTACAGATATTGCACCGGCGTATAGTAGACCCAACTCGGAGATAATCCAATTGTTACAGCCCTCAGCTAAAATGGATACAGTCTGCTTAGGAGCAACACCCAACGCTGCAAGACCAGCACCAATCTTTAGAGCCTCAGTCTTAACAGCGGCATAGGTTGTAGGCTCAAACTGCTTGTCAAGCTTCTCCAGTAGGAAAGTCTTCTCGCCATATTTGGCTACTGACTCCTCAAATAGGTCAATAATAGTTCTTTTACCCATATTGTTTATTGTAAATTGTGTTTATTAGTCCATCTTTAGTACTGCGAGGAATGCCGATTGAGGCACCTGCACCTGTCCAATCTGACGCATACGCTTCTTACCCGCCTTCTGTTTCTCCAGCAGCTTGCGCTTACGAGATATATCGCCACCGTAACACTTGGCAGTCACATCTTTACGCACCGCCTTGACAGTTTCGCGAGCAATAATCTTTGAACCGATAGCTGCCTGAATAGCAATATCAAACTGCTGACGAGGGATTAACTCCTTGAGCTTTTCACACATCTTACGACCAAAGTCATATGCGTGGTCTGCGTATATCAGCGAGGAGAGTGCATCCACGGGTTCGCCATTGAGAAGAATATCAAGTTTTGCAAGTTTACTTGCTTGATAGCCTGTACGGTGGTAGTCAAAAGAGGCATAGCCTTTTGATATACTCTTAAGTTTGTCATAGAAGTCAAAGACAATCTCAGAGAGCGGCATCTCGAAGTTTACCTCCACGCGGTCTGTTGTGATATATGTCTGATTTTTCATCACACCGCGCTTGTCTATACACAACTTGAGAATGTTGCCCAAAAATTCAGATTTAGTGATAACTTGAGCCAAAATATAGGGCTCCTCAATCTTATCAATCTTAGTAATTTCTGGCAAACCGGATGGGTTATGAACCTCTACAACATCGCCCGAAGTGGTTGTTATTCTGTATGATACATTTGGCACAGTCGTGATAACATCCATATTAAACTCACGATAGAGGCGCTCCTGAATAATCTCCATATGGAGCAGCCCTAAGAAACCACATCTAAAACCGAAACCCAAAGCCAAAGAGCTCTCTGGCTCAAAGGTTAGTGAGGCGTCGTTGAGTTGAAGTTTTTCAAGAGATGCACGCAAATCCTCATATTGGTCAGCCTCTACCGGATATACACCGGCAAAGACCATTGGTTTAACATCCTCAAAACCTTCGATAGACTCCGAACAAGGATTTGCAATGGTTGTAATGGTATCGCCAACCTTTATCTCCTTTGAGTTTTTGATACCTGAACAAATGTAGCCCACATCGCCGGCTTTAATTTCGTCGCGAGGTATCATCTTAAGCTTGAGTACGCCCACCTCATCGGCATCATACTCACTGCCGGTATTGAAGAACTTTACATGTTCGCCTTTATGGATGGTGCCGTTAAATACTCGGAAGTAGGCAATAACTCCACGAAAAGGGTTGAATACCGAGTCGAAGATAAGAGCCTGTAGTGGTGCATTGTCATCTCCTTTAGGTGCTGGTATGCGATTGACAATAGCCTCCAAAACCTCGTCAACGCCTAAACCGGTTTTGCCTGAAGCACACAAAATATCATCATAATCACAGCCGAGCATATCAACAACTTGGTCTTTAACCTCGTCAATCATAGCCGACTCCATATCGATTTTGTTCAGCACAGGAATAATCTCCAAATCATTACCCAAAGCTAAGTATAGATTTGAGATGGTCTGCGCTTGGATGCCCTGAGTAGCATCAACCACAAGTAAAGCACCTTCACAAGAGGCGATAGCACGCGATACTTCATACGAGAAGTCAACATGTCCCGGAGTGTCGATAAGGTTGAGAATGTATGTTTGACCATCTTTTGCCTTATACTCCATCTGTATGGCATGGCTCTTGATGGTAATACCCTTTTCGCGCTCTAAGTCCATATTGTCCAGAACCTGATTTTGCATTTCACGCTGGTTCAAGGTCTGAGTCATCTCAAGGAGTCTATCAGCAAGAGTACTCTTGCCGTGGTCGATATGTGCAATGATACAAAAATTTCTAATATTCTTCATAACGGCGCAAAGATAGTAAAAAAAATAGAAATATCTACTTTGTACCTATATAAAGTAATATGGCGCCTATGAAAATAAGCAACAAATCGAAAGCTTTAGACTTTAGGTTACGCTCATGGAATATTATGGCTCCACAACAGAAGGATACCAAAACGCTTGAACGGCGTATCATCGAGACTACCGAAATCATAGCATCAGCATCCGACAAAGCAAAGAGGTAAGCAATATCGGCAGCTGATAAAAAGAGTGAAATAAGTGGTATTGCCCATGACCAATGAAAAGAGTCTGCGCTCCTCTGCTTTTTAACCTTGAAAATGGTTAATATGACGATTGTAACACTCATTAATACAGCTTGATACAGAGTATACCAGCTTTGTACGAACATAGGCTCAAGAGAGCGCATAATATGACGGTCATATAGTCCACAGCAGGCTCCTGTTATGGCGGCTAAGCAGACCAATAGAACACCACGATTCGTCTTGAAATCTATACCCTCTTTTTTGCCTGAGCGACTGAGCATAAAGAGTGATGATATGGCACAAATAACTCCAGCCCATTGGGTTAGATTGAGTCGTTCTCCAAATATTATCATTGCACCCACAAGTGTCATAACGGGTCGTGTGGCGTGTATCGGTGCAGCGATAGTTAGAGGTAACTCTTTCAGACCAAAGTATCCAAAAATCCATGAAGCCAATACAAGGATAGCTTTGATAAAGACTGTTTTATGGTCGTCAAGAGTTCCTAATGATATGGCAAAACGGGTCCCATCAAACCATCCTAAGTCGAAGATAGAGTTAATGACTACGGGCGAGAATAGAATGGTCGAAAATAGTGTGTTGAGTAGTAGAACTTTGAGTACAGCATTTGCTTTAAGAGCCTGTTTCTTTGCAACATCATACAGTCCGAGTAGCGAAGCTGATATAAAAGCCAGAATAATCCACATAGTGCTAACAAACAATAAGTTGCGCGATAGTAAAGATTGCAAGTGTAAGGCTTGCAATGCCATTGAGTGTACCGAAAGCGATACCTATATTGCGCTGTTTGGTAGGTGTTACTAAAATATGCTCTAAAATAATACAGCCACAAAATAGTGCAACGCCGCTCCATAGTAACCACCCTTGAGGACAGTAGCGAGTAAATAGAATTAGGGCAACAATACTTGTGGCGTGGAGAGCGATACTTGTATACAATGCACCTTTTACACCAAGAAGTACAGGGATGCTATGAAGATTATTTTTTTTATCAAATTCAAGGTCTTGCAAGGCGTAAATTATATCAAAACCGCCACACCAAGTCAGCACAAGCAGAGATAGCAGGCATGGAGCAAAAGTGAGCGTTCCTGTTACGGCGATGTATGCTGCGGCAGGGGCTATGCCAAGCGATAAGCCTAAAACGATATGTGCCAAAGATGTAAATCGCTTGCAGTAGCTATAAAATACAATGATACCTAAAGCTACAGGCGAAAGTATGGTAGTAAGTAAATTGATGCTCGAGCTGAGTGCAATAAAAAGAAGAGCATTGACAATAGCAAAGATAAGTGCGTTTTGTGGCGATATTTTACCAGCGGGTATTTCACGATTAGTAGTGCGTGGATTTTGTTTATCTATTTTGTGGTCAGCCCATCGGTTAAAGCTCATAGCCACATTGCGGGCTAAAATCATACATCCAACCACTTGTAGAAGCAATATCCAGCTAAATTGTGCATCGGTAGTTTTCAATGCAAAAACAAATGCCATCAAAGCAAAAGGCATTGCAAAAATAGTGTGTGAGAACTTTACAAGTCCCATGTAGTCTCCGATTTTTTCAATAAGCTGTTTCATACGGCAAAGGTAGTGAAAATTTTTATTAGTTGGTAGTGGCTCTAAGATTTTGATTTTTGATTAGATCTCACTATCTTTGCGGGTCTTATCTAATATAGGTACTAAAAGAGTATAATACAAAGTTTCAAGATATGAATATTTCGTTCAAATGGCTTAAAAATTATGCCGATATTGACCTTTCGGCAGAGCAGGTAGCAACTGTGTTGACCGATATCGGTTTGGAGGTTGAGGGTTTTGAGAAAGTGGAGACTATTCGTGGTGGTCTTGAGGGTGTTGTTGTGGGTCAGGTGCTCACTTGTGAGGACCATCCAGACTCTGACCATCTTCACATTACTACCGTTGATGTTGGTACAGAAGCTCCGCTCAATATTGTCTGTGGTGCCGCAAACTGCCGTCAGGGACTGAAGGTTATGTGTGCCACTGTAGGTGCAGTGCTCTACCCTATTGATGCCACAGAGGGTTTTAAGATTAAACGCAGCAAAATTCGTGGTGTAGAGTCGCTCGGTATGCTCTGTGCAGAAGATGAATTGGGTATTGGTACAAGCCACGAGGGTATTATTGAGCTTCCAGAGGATGCTGTTGTAGGCACTCCTGCTCGTGAGTACTACCATATTGAGGATGACTATCTTATTGCTATAGGTTTGACTCCAAATCGTGTGGATGCAGCTTCGCACATAGGTGTGGCGCGCGATTTGGTTGCTTACCTTAAGAGTCAGGGCAAAAGAGCTGAACTAAAGATGCCGAGCGTAGAAGCTTTTGAGGTGGATAATCATGACTTGCAAGTTGATGTGGTTGTGGAGAATGGTGTCGCTTGTCCTCGTTATGCTGGTGTAACAGTGAAGGGCTGTAAGTTGGCTCCATCGCCAGATTGGATGCAGAATTATCTTCGTGCAGCGGGAATAAATCCAAAGAATAATCTTGTGGATATTACTAACTTTGTTCTCTTTGAACTTGGACAGCCTTTGCATGCTTTTGATGTTCAGAAAATTGAGGGCGGCAAGATTGTAGTTCGCAACTGTGAAGAGGGTACACCATTTGTTACTCTTGATGGCGTAGAGCGCAAACTCTCAGCTGCCGACCTTATGATATGTTCAACTGAGCGCCCAATGTGTCTTGCCGGAGTATTTGGTGGCTTAGACTCTGGTGTGAGTGATGTGACAACGGATGTCTTTATTGAGAGTGCATACTTTAACCCTGTATCAGTGCGTAAGAGTGCAAAGCGTCACGGATTGAATACAGACTCATCTTTCCGCTTTGAGCGTGGCGTAGACCCTAATATGCAAGTTTATGCCCTCAAACGCGCAGCATTGCTATTTAAGGAACTTGCGGGAGGAACTATCAGTAGTGAAATTACCGATATCTACCCTGTCAAGGTTGAGCCTTTCCGCTTTGACTTCTCGCTCTCTCGTGCCAAGATGCTTATCGGTAAGGATATTGAGGATGAGACTATTAAGAGCATTATCACAGCCCTTGATGTGGTAATTGAGCGCGAAGAGAATGGCGTTTTGAGTGTAGCAGTACCTCCATATCGCGTAGATGTTCAGCGTGAAGCGGATTTGGTGGAGGATGTATTGCGCATCTATGGGTATAACAATGTGGAGATACCTACCCAGGTTAAGTCGACTCTTTCATACGCTCAGAAGCCTGATAAGAACAGACTTGTCAATATGGTTTCTGATATGCTTACTGCGCGTGGATATACTGAGATTATGTCCAATTCTCTTACTAAGGCGGCTTACTATGAGGGCTTGGAGTGTTATAAGGCAGAAAATTGTGTTAAGATACTCAACCCCCTGAGTGCTGATTTGAATGTTATGCGTCAAACTTTACTCTTCAATGCGTTGGAGGCTGTAGCTTTGAATATTAACCACAAGAATGCAGACCTTAAGCTCTATGAAGTGGGCAACTGCTACTACTATAATGCATCAGCAATAACCGAAGAGAACCCATTGGCGGCATATAGTGAGAATTATCGACTTGCGATGGTTGTAACAGGTAGTGAGTCAGCTCCTTCATGGAATTGCAAAGGTGCGGCATCCTCTTTCTTTACCCTGCGTGGCGCATTAGAGCTGCTGCTTAAGAGATTTGGTCTTGATATTTATGACCTTAAGAGCGAGAGTTGCAATTTTGACATCTTTGGCGATGCTATTACTCTCTACATCAACAATAAACCATTTGTTTGGATGGGTCAGGTTGCGACAAAACTTTGTAAAACAATGGGTATTAAGCAGGATGTGTTCTATGCGGAGGTGGACTTTGATATGCTTGTTAAAGCCACTCGCAAGCATAAGATTACAGTTGTTGAACTCCCTAAGTATCCGGAGGTTAAGCGCGATTTGGCACTGCTTGTAGACAAGAGTGTTAACTTCTCGGCACTGCGTTCTATTGCTTTTGCTACTGAGCGTAAGTTACTTAAGAGTGTTGCGCTATTTGATGTATATCAAGGCGATAAACTACCTGAGGGCAAGAAGTCGTACGCATTGAGCTTTATTCTTGAGGATAAGAACCAAACTCTTACAGATAAAGCTATCGAGCGCACAATGGCTGCTCTTCAAGCTGCATTTGAGAAACAAACGGGAGCTCAGATTAGATAATTCTGACCTATATAATTTCTACAGAAAAGGGTTGTCCAACGCAATGTTGAGCGACCCTTTCTGTTTTATTTAATTTTGAGCGATTGGATAACAATTTGGTCCTCGGCATCGCTTCTGGAAGTGGCAGTAATACGAAGAGCGAATATAGCTGATGTTGGTTTTATGATAGCACCACCTTCTGTTAACTCTGCTATGCGAGTGTAGCTTTTGCCATCATAGCTAACCTCAATGTATCCGGCAAGCAGATGGCAACGGCGTAGATGTATGTGACCTGTTTGCGCTTCAATTTCTCGGCAGATAACAGGCTCTGCAAAGCGATATTCTATCCAATCGCCACTCTTTGCTGCGCGTGTTGTTCGAGCTATGCTATTGGTGTACTTTGCAGCATTAGATATAGGCGCCTTTTGTTGGCACGGTATAGAGGATGTTACGGTAACCGTTGGCTTCTGGAGTGTAAAGTACTCGGCGCTACCACATTTTTTGCTTATACCACATCCCTTTTTGCTTTGGAACTCAAATGCGTAAGGTGTAGATGTTGTAATAGGTTTTGTGTAGCGGACATTCTTACCTGTGCGTGTATCTGTATAATATATGGTAGCACCATCATCTGTTTTGGCAGTGAGAACTCCATTGTCATATGTTACTGTAGGAGTCTCTAAACGGTAGGTTATCCCCATAGCATCCATACGGGCATAGTGATATCTCTTCATCTCCGTATAGAAATCTGTCCAACTGCGGCGATTGTGGCTCCAGGCAACCTCAGACATAGCACATAAGCGTGGGAAGAGCATATAATCAAGATATTGGCTACTTTCTGGGTTGTGGGCTATATAAATCTCACTAAAAAATGAAGCCTCTAAGCCCGCTACATTCTTTATATGTTCGGAGGTAAAGCCTTGTTTTGTAAAGTCAAAAGATAACACCTTTTTGGCATCGAAAATAGCAGCCCAATTATGTCCTGGCTCGGAAGCGGATTGTTTCATATCAAAGTAGAAAAAGTGTCCCGGCATAACTATGGTTGGGTAACCTTTGGATGTGGATTCAAGACACTTTTTGATACTGCCCCAGCCGTGTACGCGAGTGGATTGTGGTAATAGACCTCCGTCAATGGCTTCGTTCCAAACAGCGGGCTTTTTACCATATTTGGTAAGTATCTCCGTTACGCGAGCTATGAAGTAGTCCTCAATCTGTTTTTCGTTTGCTAATCCCTTTTCAGTTTTGAGTTTTTGACAATCGGGGCATTTGCGCCACTGCTCCATATTGACTTCGTCGCCACCTATATGGATATAGTCTGAGGTAAATATTGTGCTCACTTCGCGGATGATATCGTCAATAAGAGCATAGTTACTCTCTTTGGCAGCGCACCAAACATTGCGTATCTCTAAACCGTTTGTTTTACTCTTATCGGGGGTATAGTTGCATAAAATATCGCCATATATTGCTCCCAAAGCTTTGCTATGACCAGGCATATCAATCTCCGGAATAATCTCTATATTACGCTGAGCAGCATAGGCAACAATATCTTTAAGTTCCTGCTGTGTGTAGTATCCGCCCCACTTTTCGTCAAACTTTCCGTAGCGTGGAAATACCGGACTATCTCCACCTCTAAAGCCTCCTATTTGAGCTAATTTAGGATGTGATTTAATCTCTATACGCCATCCTTCGTCATCTGTAAGATGGAAGTGTAATTTATTTATTTTCAGGTGTGAAATAAGGTCTATATAACGCTTTACTTTATCTGTCGGTATCCAAGTGCGCGCTACATCAAGCATAAAGCCGCGATAGCCAAATTTAGGGCTATCCTCAATAGTACAATATGGTACAGAAATAGGCAATTTAGCTCCTTTTTGGTAAATCTTTGGTGGCAATAGTTGTAGTAGAGTCTGTATGCCATTAAATACGCCCGCATAGCTACCGCCAATGATGCGTATATTACTCTTGTCGACTGTTAGGCGGTAAGCCTCCTCGTCCAACAGATGGTTAATGCCCAATTCGACATCTCCAGCCATAACCTTTGGCGAGTTAAGT
Organism: Alistipes sp.; assembly: GCA_045592005.1. Lineage (GTDB taxonomy): Bacteria > Bacteroidota > Bacteroidia > Bacteroidales > Rikenellaceae > Alistipes. The sequence goes on from JAZNTY010000066.1 coordinate 10,344, forward strand.
ATAAGTTTGAATGGAATATACTCAAGTAGATATGTTGCAGCATCTCGTACTTGAGTATTGTATACCAATGTGCTTTTATCTGTAATGACAAAAGCTTCGGAACCATAACTCTCCACCTTGGGTTGTGGTATAATTCGAGCAAAGGATAAATTGACGCTCAGTAATAGGAGTGCAAAGCATAATAACTTTCTCATAATATGAATATTTTATACAAAATTACTATATTTGCATCATATTTACAAATATATTTAGACATGGAACAGAAACTTAAAGCGATGTCTCGTGTGCTTGAGGTTATGGATACCCTGCGCGAGCAGTGTCCGTGGGATAGAGAACAGACCTTTGCTTCGCTGAGAAACAATACTATTGAGGAGGTTTTTGAACTTACAGAAGCCATTACAGATGGCGATATGGATGGTATAAAAGAGGAACTTGGCGATGTGCTTCTGCATATTGTCTTCTACTCAAAAATGGCGGATGAACAGCAAAAATTTGATTTTGCGGATGTGTGTAATGCGCTGTGCGATAAATTGATATATCGTCATCCCCATGTGTATGGAGATGTGCTTGCCGAAACGCCTGAGGAGGTTAAACTCAATTGGGAGGCGCTCAAATTGCGCAAAAAGGCTCGCAAGAGTGGTCTGTTGGGTGGCGTTCCTCGCTCTCTGCCGGCTATGGTAAAGGCTTTTCGTATTGGCGAGAAGGCGGCTTCTGCCGGTTTTGATTGGGAGAAGAGAGAAGATGTGTGGAGTAAGGTTTATGAGGAGGTTGCAGAGGTAGAAGCAGAACTTCGTGCTGATGATAAGGATAAATTAGAAGGAGAAATCGGCGACCTCTTCTTTGCGTTGATAAATGCTTGTCGTCTGTATGGTATTGACCCAGAGAATGCATTGGAGCGCACAAATAAGAAGTTTATTAAGCGTTTTAATCATATTGAGAACCGAGTTGCCGAACAAGGAAAAATGCTTAACGAGGTGTCGTTAGAGGAGATGGAAAGTTATTGGCAGGAGGCAAAATGCTAATCCTATCATTTGAGAAAGTATAATGTATAAATGTCGAAAATATGGCTTATATAAAATCTGTTCGTAATCATACCCCACAGGTTGGCGAGGGTACTTTTGTTGCCGAGACAGCTGTGCTTATTGGCGATGTGACAGTTGGTAAAGACTCATCTATATGGTACAATGTAGTGCTTAGAGGCGATGTTAATACGATTACCATTGGCGACAGAACTAATATTCAGGATGGAACTGTAATTCATACCCTCTACGATGGTTCTCCAAAGCCTTCGCAGACCCATATCGGTAACGATGTGTCGGTGGGTCATAATGCGACTATTCACGGAGCTATTATTGAGGATAACTGCCTGATTGGTATGGGTGCAACAATTCTTGACAATACGGTAGTGGCTTCAGGTTGTATTATTGCTGCCAATGCTCTTGTGCTGTCAAACTCTAAGCTTGAACCAAATTCGGTATATGCAGG
>JAZNTY010000067.1:0-3917 GCA_045592005.1 Alistipes sp.
AATAACAACACGGCAAATAATACACTCCATTTCTGATAGAAATTACGCGTATTATACATCCCAATACCAACTTTTAATTTATAAATTAGCTAACATTTACCAATCGCATTACTTTCAAATACGCAGTTGTAACACTTAGATAAAAATTTCAGCAAGGAGAGCACTCAAAGGCAGAGCCGAGTCTGCATTTTTCAGCTTGCGGTAGCAAGTATGTCACTCACGCCAAAATTACTCTTCAGCGACAAACTTATGATTACGCTTCAACTCAAAATTCTTTCCTAAATATACGCGGCGAACCATTTCATCAGCAGCGAGCTCTTCGGCAGTACCTGTTTTGAGAATTTTACCCTCATAGAGCAAGTAGGTACGGTCAGTAATAGCAAGGGTTTCGTCAACATTATGGTCGGTAATAATTACGCCGATATTTTTCTGTTTAAGGGTTGCCACAATACTCTGAATATCCTCCACAGCAATAGGGTCAACACCAGCAAATGGCTCATCAAGCAGAATAAATGACGGATTTATGGCAATAGCGCGTGCAATCTCTGTACGGCGACGCTCGCCACCGGAGAGCTGGTTACCGTAGCTTTTGCGCACCTTTTGCAGACGAAACTCCTCGATAAGAGACTCCAAGCGGTCACGCTGGTACTCTTTGGTATAGTTGGTCATCTCCAACACCGCGCGGATATTATCCTCCACACTAAGATGACGAAAGACAGAAGCCTCCTGCGCAAGGTAGCTCACACCAAGTTGAGCTCGCTGATAAACAGGGAGTTTTGTCAATTCATCTATTTTACCATCGTCATGCTCCAAGAAGATACGACCTCCATTTGGCTTTATAAGACCCACAATCATATAAAATGAGGTTGTCTTACCTGCACCATTAGGACCAAGCAGACCTACAATCTCGCCTTGTCGAACATCGATAGAGACATGGTCTACCACCGTGCGCGACTTATACTTTTTGATTAAATCGGTTGTATATAATCTCATACCCGAAAAAATTATTAATTTTTTACAAAGTTATAGCTTTTTTCCAAAATTTTCACTATCTTTGAGTAATAATTTCGATGTTAGAAACGATATAAAATCACTCAAACCTGCACACAAAAAAATGGCGCAACAGTTGACTGACAAAGAGTTAATACACAGCAAACTCAAGGAATACTTTGGTTTCTCCTCCTTTAAGGGAAATCAGGAGGCGGTTATTCTAAACCTTCTCTCCGGGCGCGACACATTTGTATTGATGCCTACCGGTGGTGGAAAATCGCTCTGCTACCAGCTTCCTGCTTTGATTATGGACGGTGTGGCTATTATCATATCACCACTGATTGCCTTGATGAAAAACCAGGTGGATGCGATGCGCACCTTCTCGGACAATCCCGGCATTGCGCACTTCCTCAACTCGTCACTGACAAAGAATGCCGTTCAGCAGGTTCGTGAAGATGTGCTTGCTGGAAAGACCAAGTTACTCTACTTTGCACCTGAGTCACTAACAAAGGAGGATAATATCGCTTTCTTGCACAAAATCAAGATTTCATTCTACGCCATTGACGAGGCACACTGTATCTCGGAGTGGGGTCATGACTTCCGTCCGGAGTATCGCCGTATCCGTCCGATTATCAACGACATCGGTCAGGCGCCACTCATAACACTCACAGCTACTGCCACGCCGAAGGTTCAGATGGATATTCAGAAGAACTTAGGTATGACCGATGCCACAGTATTTAAGAGCTCGTTCAACCGTCCAAACTTATACTACGAATTAAGACCCAAGACCGACCCGGACCGTGATATTATCCGCTTCATCAAGCAAAATGAGGGCAAGAGCGGCATCATATACTGTCTAAGTCGTAAAAAAGTTGAAGAACTCGCCGAGCTACTTGTTGCCAACGGCATAAAGGCACTGCCTTACCACGCTGGTATGGATGCACAGACCCGTGCCGACAATCAGGATGCCTTCCTTAAGGAGGGTGCAGATGTTATTGTGGCGACAATAGCCTTCGGTATGGGTATTGACAAACCCGATGTGCGCTTTGTCATACACTATGACATCCCGAAGTCCTTGGAAGGCTACTATCAGGAGACCGGTCGTGCCGGCAGAGATGGCGGCGAGGGTTTCTGTCTTACTTTCTATAACTACAAGGATATACAGAAGTTAGAAAAGTTTATGCAGGGCAAGCCTGTTGCTGAGCAAGAGATTGGAAAGTTACTACTTTTAGAGACCCAATCTTATGCCGAGAGCGCTATGTGCCGCCGACGCACACTGCTTCACTACTTCGGCGAGGAGTATATTGAGGAGAATTGCGGCAACTGCGACAACTGTTGCAATCCGCGCCCGCGTGTCAATGCTACCGACGAGTTAGTTACAGCTTTAAAGGCTCTGAGAAGCATAGGTGACAAGTTTAAGATTGACCACCTTATCTCATTACTACTCGGTAAGACTACGGCTATTATCAAGAGCTACGGACATAATAGTAGCGAGTATTTCGGCATAGGGGCTGAAAAGAGTCAAAGTTTTTGGAGCGCCGTTATCCGTCAGGGTCTGATAAACGGCTTTATAGATAAGAATATCGAAAACTATGGTCTTATCTCCATAACTCCTGCGGGCGAAAAGTTTATCGACTCGCCTACAATGATACGCATTGCCGAAGACCGTGACTATGACGAGGAGGAGAACCGCAATGTAGCTCCTATACAGGGTAGTGCTGCCGATGAGGAACTCTATGCTATACTCAAAGAGCTACGCAAGCAGGTGGCTAAGAAACACGACCTGCCACCGTATGTTGTCTTCCAAGACCCATCTTTGGCTGATATGGCTATACAATATCCTATAACCATTGAGGAGATGCAAAACATCTCCGGCGTTGGTGCCGGTAAAGCTAAGAAGTTTGGCGAGGAGTTTATCAAAATCATCAAGGCGTATGTTGAGGAGAAGGAGATTATCCGCCCTCAAGATATGGTGGTTAAAGCCGTTGCCAGCAAGTCAAATAATAAGATTTTCATCATCCAATCTATCGACCGACAGATGGACTTTGAAGATATAGCCAGAGCTAAAAGCCTATCATTTGACGAACTTCTAACTGAGATAGAGACCATTGTCAACTCAGGTACACGCCTAAACATCAACTACTTCTTGACAAAGTATATGGATGACGACAAGGTTGATGACATATACCTCTATTTCAAAGAGGATGCCGAGTCCGACTCCCTTACCGAGGCTTACGAAGAGTTGGGCAGTGAATACACCGAGGAGGAGATACGACTTGTCCGCATTAAGTTCCTCTGCGAAGCCGGTAACTAAATACAGCAATGACGCCAAATAACAAAGGGTTGCACTTTTAAGTGCAGCCCTTTATTGGATTATATATCAGCGGTAAGAATACCGCACGGGTCATATTTACTCAGAGAGTATCTCAAGCATCTTAATTGCTGACACTGAAACCTTCGAACCTGGACCGAAGATAGCCGCAGCGCCGTCGCGATAGAGTTGGTCATAGTCCTGAGCAGGGATTACACCGCCGACGATGACGATAATATCCTCACGACCGAGCTTACGGAGCTCTTCAATAATTTGAGGAACGAGAGTAAGGTGACCAGCAGCAAGTGAAGAGACACCAACGATATGAACATCGTTCTCAACAGCCTGCTTTGCTGCCTCTGCAGGGGTCTGGAAGAGCGGACCCATATCGACATCGAAGCCGATATCTGCGTAGCCGGTAGCTACAACCTTAGCACCACGGTCGTGACCATCCTGACCGAGCTTTGCAATCATAATACGAGGCTGACGACCCTCACGCTTTGCGAACTCAGCGCACATCTGCTTAGCCTTCTCAAACTCTGCATCCTGCTTCATAGCTGAACTATATACACCTGAAATTGAACGAATTACTGCATTGTAGCGACCTACAACAACC
>JAZNTY010000068.1:0-14026 GCA_045592005.1 Alistipes sp.
CTTGCGTAGCCCGAAAAAGCGGAGTTTACTCGGCGTAAATGAGCATTTTGAGGGCAAGCGTAACGCAGAAATCACCTTGTTAGACAGTTGCTTAATGTTATTTTGTTGCTGACTCCAAGCGCTTCATCATCACAAACATAAACAGTGCTGAGAGCAGACACAGAACGATAAATACAGACCAAACGACAGTCAGCGAGATACCGCCCCAGAGGAAACCTCCAACAGATACGAGCCAGTTACCGATAGCAGTTGCTACAAACCAACCGCCCATCATCAGACCCTTATACTTCGGAGGGGCTACCTTAGATACAAAAGAGATACCCATTGGAGAGAGGAGCAGCTCAGCAAATGTAAGCACAAGGTATGTAGAGATAAGCCAATTTGGACTAACAAATGTAGCAGCCTCGCCAGCAACAGCTTGAGCATCAGGGGTAAGCAGACCTATAGAGCCGAATGCCATAACCGCAAAACCAACTGCAGCCACGAGCATACCGTAAGCAATCTTACGAGGAGCAGAAGGCTCCTTACCACGCTTTGCAAGCGCGCCGAAGATAGCAAGGCTCACAGGTGTAAGAGCCACAACATAGAATGGGTTAAACTGCTGGAAGATAGGTGCGCTAACAGCTACGCTACCGGAGACATTGAGAGCCTTATAAACAAGCACTGCGCAAACAGCAACAAGCACTGCAAGAGATGCAAACTTACCCTTATTATCCTCGCTCTGGAATACAGAGAAGCCCGCATATACACCAATGATAACCAACACAAGGTTCCAAACATTAAAAAGTAGGCTCTGGATACCCTCTGAGCTCTTTGCAGTAAACTCATCAGCGAAATAAGTCAGTGTAAGACCATTCTGGTGGAACGCCATCCAGAAGAAGATTACAACAGCAAAAACAAGGCACAGAGCAACTACGCGCTGCTTAGTCTCCGCAGGAGTGAGTTCCTCAGTAACAACAGCTGCATCGCCCTTCTTTGCCTGACCACCCTCTACATGACGGAATGTAGGACGGAAGAGGTAATAAATAGCAATCGAGAGAATTAGCGATGCACAAGCCACAGCAAAAGAGAAGTGATACGCATCGTTTGAAGAGTAGCCGAGGCTCAGCTCTGCCCACTCCTTAATCTTCACTGCGGCTGTTGGCGCAAAGAGGGCGCCAATGTTGATTGCCATGTAGAAGAGTGAGAAGCCTGAGTCTCGCTTTGCCGCATACTTAGGGTCGTTATACAAATCGCCGACCATAACCTGCAAATTACCCTTAAACAGACCCGTACCGAGGCTGATAAAGAGCAAAGCTGCAAGCATTGCCAACATTGCGAAGGTATCGCCGCCCAATGGCAATGAGAGGAGAAGGTAGCCTGCAAACATAATAGTGATACCGATGGTTACCATCTTACCGAAACCAAACTTATCAGCCATCATACCACCCACAAGCGGCATTAGGTATACAAGTCCGAGGAAAGTTGAGTAGATAGCACCTGCAACACCTGCATCTAAACCGAAGTTTGCACGCAAGAAGAGGGCAAAAACGGCTAACATAGTGTAGTAGCCAAAGCGCTCGCCGGTATTAGCCAGCGCAAGGGCATAAAGCCCTTTAGGATGTCCCTTAAACATAAATTTATCTGTTTTAATTAATTAATATTGCAAAACTGCTTTCAAAGATAACAAGAATATTCCAAACGGCAAAATTCGACAGTACTATAGAGATTTTCTCGCTATTTTAGAATAGGCACTGAGCATTTGATTAGCACGGCGGTTCTTTAACGAAGGTAAAAAAATATTTATAATTACAAAAACGATTTTTTAGAATGGAAAGTATGACTGAAGAAGGGCTATTTCTTCAGTTACAATCCTTATAATTTTGACAGTTTCTCAAAATCGTCCAAAGCCGCAGCCATAAGATTACGACCGAACTCCGAGATTTCGGCAGCCTTGGCATAGTCCGCGATATCGCCATAGGCATCAAACGACATTCTAACCAACAGGTCTGGATGATACTGCTCAACCATTCGTTCTGTTTGATGATGGTTCATAATACTGAATGAACGGTCAATGATACTCATATAGGTATCTCCAAAATCGGCATCGCTTCGTTGGTTCTCCAACTGACGGAACTCTCTAACACGCCCCAAGAGTTCGACAGCCCGACCGCCGGCATTACGCAGGCGGTCTATAAGACCCAAAGAGTGTTCACTCTTAAAATCGGCGACAATATCTTTAGCCTCCTCTTTAGTTTGGTCATAAAATGCCTGAGTTGCAGCACTCTCCACCTGTTCGCACACCAAAACCGAACGGATAGAGGCGGTATCCATATAGTTGGTATCGAAGGCAAAGAGCAGGTCATCTCTTTTACGCTCAACATGGTTTAGCGGCAGGCAATTAACCATACACCCATCAATAAGCATACTCATACCATACTGCACCGGACGAAAAAGCGAAGGTATGGAGATAGAGGCTCTAATAGCCTCAAAGAGTTTTCCACTACGAAAAACCACCTCCTCGCCCGTACATAAATCTGTAGCTACGGCGCAATAAGGTATCTTAAGGCTCTGAATATCAACATCGGGAACAATCTCCTTTATAGCCTCCACAATTCTATCGCCTTTGACAAAGTGATTTTTGCTGACCGACAAATCCATTAACGAGAATACAGACCAGCCACTAAGTGATGTAATCCACTCCTTAAACTCAGCTAACCGTCCGGCTGCAAAGACACCACCCACAAGGGAACCCATAGATGTTCCGGCAACAGAGTGAATGGTATAACCTCTGGCTATCAACTCCTCAATAGCCCCAATATAGGCAAGTCCGCGAGGACCGCCACTCGAAAGAACAAGAGCAACCTCCTTTTTCATAGTTTTCTAAATTCTGACGGCGTTAATCCCGTCTTACGCTTAAACATTGTTGTAAAATAGTCCGGACTATCAAAGCAGAGTGTATACGAAATCTCCTTAATTGATATATTTGAGGAGCGCAACATCTGCTTGGCTCGATAGATACGCAGGTTCATAAGATAACGCGCAGGCGACATACCCGTATACTCCTTAAAAAGGTGGCGAAATGTCGAATAGCTCATATTAAGTTTTGTAGCGATATCAGGCATCTGAACATCGCTCTCCACAGCCTGCTCAATATATTTTTTGGCGCGCATAACCAATTCCGGTATTGCTCTACGGGTAGATAGGGATGAGCGAAGAAGGGTATTATTGCGTCCCGTCATAAACATCAGTCCCAAAATATGGTTAACAACTCCCGCCAATAGTTGCTGAAAGAATGGGCGTTGGTCGCCTGCAATCTCTATAGCCTCATTGTAGAGTTGTACTATACGCTCGTTATTGCCAATATGGTAGACCGGCTTATCGGCTGAGAAGAAGCCTCGCTCTACACGATTATCCACATTTTCGCCCTTGAAGCCTATCCAATATTCATTCCAGCCACTATCCGAGTCCGGATGGTAGGTATGCCACTGCCCCGGAAAGATTAAAAACATATCTCCGGCAACAATGCGTTCCGAACCGTAGGTAGTTGTCAGTAGTCCTGCGCCCTCAACAATATAGAGCAGTTGATACTCACTAAGAGTCCTACCTCGCTCAGGGTCAAACAGATACTCTTTATTATGGCAGCGTGGCGGGTAACTCTCCCCGGCAGCAACACTTTGATAACCGACAGAGCAGACGGTAAGTCCCCAACGCTCATCGGTATCACTCTCGGCTATATATCTTATCGGTTCCATAAGCAAACGATATAGACAAAGATAAAAACAATGTGTCAATTAGCAAAGAAAAAAGGACAAAAAACGAAGTTATAGACAGTAAGTTATTTGTAATTTTGTACTTAGCAAACCTATAACACTATGAAACTCAATCACTATTTGGCTATCGACTTAGGTGCGACAAGCGGTCGTGCTACCATTGCCACTTTTGACGGCATCAAGGTTACGATGCAAGAACTTTCTCGTTTTGAGAACCCTATGATACCCATTGCAGGCGACCTGCATTGGGATATAGCTGGCTTATATCATCAGATTATAAAGGCTCTAAAATTAGCAAAGGAACAAGGAATAGAGCCACAGAGCATCGGCATAGATACTTGGGGCTGTGATGTAGCCTACTTTGACAAAGAGGGGAAACTGCTATCCCTACCCTACTGCTACCGAGGAAACCACACCGATGGAGCTATGGAGTTACTCTTTACAAGGATGCCGGCAAAAGAGGTTTACCAGCTAACCGGTATACAGTTTATGCCATTTAACACGCTCTTCCAACTTGACGCTTTGCGCCGTCGTAGAGTACACGCCGTAATGGAGGCTGACAAGATACTCTTTATGCCAGATGCTCTTAACTATATGCTCACAGGGCGCGCTACGACAGAGTATACTGTAGCCACTACGGGACAAATCGTAAACCCTGCAACACAACAGCTGGAAGAGCAGGTTTTGGATGTTATCGGTATCAACAAGGCTCAGTTTGGCGACTTTATTACACCTGGTACTATCATCGGAGAACTCACTGCCCAACTTAAGCAACAGACCGGTCAGCACTCTATAAAGGTTATATCTGTAGCCGGTCACGACACCGCCTCTGCTGTTGCAGCGGTGCCTATTCAAAACGAGGCTGCATATTTAAGTTGCGGCACATGGTCACTGATGGGCATAAAGAGTGATAACCCAATTATCACAGAGCAGAGCTTTACCGAGAACTTCACAAACGAGGGCGGCATAGATGGCACGACCCGCTTCTTAAAAAACATCTGCGGCATGTGGATATTTGAGCGTTGTCGCGCCGAGTTTACTGATGCTCCAAAGGATGTAGCACAGTTGGTAGCCTCAGCAAAAACCGTTAGTTCACAGTTTACAACACTCATAAACCCGGATGATAGCTGCTTTGCCAACCCACCATCTATGATTACAGCTATAGATGACTACTGTCAACGCACAGGGCAGCAGAAACCGAGCACTCCGGCAGAGTACTGCAACACCATTTTCCGTTCACTTGCCAAACGATACAAGGAGGTATTTGACCTCTTAGAGCAGTTTGCCGGCAGACGGTTAGAGTACCTATATGTTATTGGTGGCGGTGCCCAAAATGCACTCCTTATGCAGTTAACAGCCGATGCCATTGAGCGTCCCGTAGTAGCAGGAGCATCCGAAAGTACCACTTTAGGCAATGTTCTTATGCAGCTACGCGCTATGGGAGAGGTTAAGAGCTGCGACCTCAAGCGCATAATCGAGGCTTCAACAACAACGACAATTTATAAACCTAATAGATAAAGACTATGAAAGAGGCTAACATTTTACAAGCATATAAGCTCGCAGCCGAGCGATATGCAGAGTTGGGTGTGGATACCGAGGCGGTATTGGCAACACTACAAAAGGTATCGCTATCATTACACTGCTGGCAGGCAGATGATGTAACCGGTTTTGAGGGAGCATCAGAGTTGACAGGTGGTATTCAGTCAACAGGAAACTACCCAGGCAAGGCTCGCAACATTGACGAGTTACGCGCAGATATCGAGATGGCAACATCTATGATACCGGGCAAACACCGTCTGAGCCTACATGAAATTTATGGCGAATTTGGAGGCAAGAAGGTTGACCGCGACCAAGTTGGAGTGGAGCACTTTGAGGGCTGGATGGATTGGAGTCGTCAGACAGGTATGAAACTCGACTTCAACACCACATCTTTCTCACATCCTCTATCGGGCGATATGACCCTTTCGCATCCAGATAAGGCTATCCGCGACTTCTGGATTGAACACAGCAAGCGTTGTCGTGCCATAGCTGACCGTATGGGCGAAAATCAGGCAGATCCGGCAATTCTCAACCTATGGATACACGACGGTAGCAAAGATACTACCGTAAACAAGATGCTCTACCGCGACAACCTCAAGCAATCGCTCGACCAGATATACGCAACGCCGTATGCCAACATTAAAGATTGTTTGGAAAGCAAAGTTTTCGGTATAGGCTTAGAGAGTTTTACTGTAGGCTCAAATGATTTCTACATCGGTTATGCTACAGCAAACAACAAGATTGTAACCCTCGACACCGGTCACTTCCACCCTACCGAGTCGGTTGCCGACAAGATTTCATCTCTACTACTCTTCTTACCGGAACTTATGCTTCACATCACTCGCGCGGTGCGTTGGGACTCCGACCATGTAACAACCCTCAACGACGAGACTTTAGAGCTCTGTAAGGAGATTATCCGCTGCAACGCCTTAGACCGTGTAAATATCGGCTTAGACTTCTTTGACGGCAGCATCAACCGTATTGGCGCCTATGTCATCGGTGCTCGTGCAGCTCAGAAGGCTCTTTTGCAAGCTTTGTTAGAGCCATTGGCACTGCTGCGCAAGTATGAGTCTGAGGGCAAGTATTTCCAGCGTTTGGCTATCCTTGAGGAGGCTAAGAGTCTGCCATGGAATGCTGTTTGGGATATGTTCTGTCTAAGAAACAATGTAGCTGTGGGCGAACTCTTCATTCCGACTATCGAGAAATACGAAAGAGAGGTACTATTTAAGCGTGAGTAACAATATGCCACAATAACGGCACCCTATTTGCAAGGCGAGAAATAAAATCGATTATGAAAAAATTTCTCGCCTTCACTATACCCGTAATACTATGTTTTGCCATAGGATTAATCGGGTCTTGCATCCAATCGCCCGCAATAGATGTGTGGTATCCGACACTAACAAAATCTGTACTAACACCTCCGGCAATAGTTTTTCCTATTGCGTGGTCAATACTCTATCTGATGATTGGTCTAAGCATCGGTACGCTGATTGCCAAAGGAGATATGTCGGTAATAAGGCTCTGGTTGCTACAATTGATAGTCAACTTCCTCTGGAGTGTAACCTTCTTTGCTATGCGTTCTCCACTGCTGGGTCTGATTGTTATCCTTATTCTTGATGTATTAGTCTTTACATATACCATCTACGCCTTTGGAAGGAGCAAGGTGGCTGGATGGCTCTTTGTACCTTATTTGTTATGGCTACTCTTCGCCACATATCTTACAGGATATATATACCTAAATAACGACGATAAATACAATACCTTAACAGCAGCCAACACATCTAAAACAACAATCGTTATGACTGAGACAACAACTCTCTATCCTATGCCGGCATTGGCATATCCTACATCGGCTCTTGAGCCTGTAATAAGCCGCGAGGCTATCGACTATCACTATGGCAAACACCTTAAGGGGTATGTGGACAACCTCAACCGTCTTATCAAAGACTCTTCTTACAATGGTATGAGTTTAGAGGCGGTAGTTATGCGCTCCGAAGGTCCACTCTTTAACAACGCCGCACAAGTATGGAACCACGCACTCTTTTTTGACGGTTTGACACCAAATAAGGTTCAGATACCGGAGCGACTGCGAGATGCCATTATCCGCGATTTTGGTAGCATTGAGCAGTTTGAAAAACAGTTTACGGCAGCCGCCACATCGCTCTTTGGTTCTGGCTGGGTATGGCTCGTGGAAGATGACAACGGCAAACTCTCTATAGTCAGCACCTCAAATGCCGACTGTCCGATGCGCAAAGGGCTAAATCCGCTTATTGTTCTCGATGTATGGGAGCACGCCTATTATATCGACTACCGCAATCGTCGTGCTGACTTTATCTCCGCCTGGTGGGATATTGTCGATTGGCAAAAAGCCAATAACCGTATGAAGCATCAGTAAACACAGAGGCTGCCTAAGATTTCTCTTATAGGCAGCCTCCACAATATTAATAAAGTGGTTCAGTTATCGTTAATCTTCATAACCATTTGCCGGAGCATTCCACATAGTAAGCAGTGTAACAACAGCCAACACTGCCATAATAAGAATAGTCAGATAGGCGCCATTCCAACCATAATGCTGAGCCACATAACCGAAGCCTACACCGGAGATAAGGGTAGAGGCGTAGCCAAAGATACCCAATATACCATTTGCTGTAGCTGCGGCACGATTTGTTGCCTGATTAGCCGCCGAGATACCCAATAGTGCCTGCGGACCATAAACGAAGAAGCCGATAAGGGTAAATGGCAATATCTGTATCCACCACGCTGTACCCTCAGGTATTACCCAGAACACAGCTACACTCAAAGCAGCTCCAGCCATACAAAGCACACAAGTTCGATGTGCTTTACTACCGAAGAAACGGTCTGTAAGCCATCCCCAAAAGACCATACCTATATTACCGCCGATAAACTCAAAGACGATACATAGAGTTGTTGCCATAGCCAGCGTAAGTCCCTTTGACTCTGTAAGCATTGTAGGACCCCAATCCAAAGCTGCAAAGCGAACAACATAGACAAAGAAGTTTGTAAGACCTAAGGTCCAGATAAGGCGGTTACCGAACACCTTACGGCGCACAAAAGCATTATACTCAGCCTTCTCAGCCTCACTTTGAACACCCTTATTCTTCTTCTCAATAACCTCCGGCAGACCCACATCCGATGGAGAGTTTTTAATCAAGGTAAAGATACCCAGAGAGCCGAGCAGAGCAAATGCCGCAGGAATAAGGAAGCACAAACGCCAAGCACCAAAGTGTTGTGAGAAGTTAAGAATATCGTCATAGGAGGCATTAGCACCCAAGTTGGTGGTAATAGTCTGAACAACCTCAGCGTTGGCACTCATATCCACACCTAAATGCGGCATAATAACCCAACCACAAAGACCAAACACAAGACCAGCACCGATAGAGTGCGACATATTCCATACAGACATCTTTGTTGCCAGCTGGTCAGGATGTATCCACTGTGTCAAAATTTTTGTAAACGGTGGAACACCCATACCTTGCAGATATCCGTTTATTACCCACACAATACCCATACAGTAGACAAGTACCGTTGAAAAGGTTAGCGTAGTACCCATTTTGGCAGCAAGAACGACAATCCAATTAGCTACAAAGTCGCTGACACCAAAGATAATATTCGCAACAGCACAGAGTAGCAGACCCACAGAAGCTACAACTTTAGCACTGCCGCGGTCTGAGATTATACCGTTCACAAAACGAGAAAGACCATAGATAACTCCATGCAGAGTAAGAAATAGACCCAATGATACCTTCGAGATACCAAACTCGGCAGTAAGACCAGGCATTGCTATAGAGAAGTTTTTTCGCACAAAGTAGAACAGCGCGTAGCCCACCATAGTGTAGATAATGGTGCGCAGCTGCCAATTGTTAAACGAGCGAGTAGTAGTGTTGTTCATTATGGTGTGTTCTATAAGTTTTTAGGTTTAGGTTTTACAAGAAGTGGGTGTCAGCGACACCCACCCTAAATATCATTACAAGTGGGGATGGTTAACACTCCCAAACGCCACCCTTACCGAACAGACGCTCAAGCAGTGCATCCATCAAGCCGAGGCGGTAGATAACATCGATATTTGTGTATCGGCTACGCATATATGGGATATAAGAGAAGGTCTTGCGGAAGCGCTCGCGTGAAACACCGATATGCTCTGGCTCATAAGGGGCACCCACCAAACGAAGGTTCTCGCGCACCTGCTCAAATGGGATAATTTGCTCTGCAATTTGCACCTTCAATGTACTCCACGAAGCCTTTAGCGCCTCTAACTGAGCTCTAAGTCCATCCTTATCTACATACTTGCCACGAGTCTCAGCAAGACCGCGTGCTGTATGACCAGGCATTCCCTCAAAGACAGCACGAATTTCAGTCTCCTGCTCCTCCCAGCTCTTCCAATTATTTACGCAAGCTTCAACATCCAAATTCTCAATATCTTGCTCAAGCAAGAACTCTAAAGATGCTGTAGAGGCAAGTGTTCCGATACCCACCTTGAAGCCGTGTGACACATGCTTACCCTCATAGCACAAATCCTCCATATCCCAGCAGTGGGAGAATTGGTGTTCTGTACCGGATGCCGGACGCGATGACTGAATAGCCTGCATAGCAAAACCACTCATCAGTAGACCCTCGCTAAGTTTCTCTGTCATCTCCAAATCGCCCTGGTGAACAGCAGCAGGAGCAGAGAGAGACTCACGAAGACCATCTTGAACAAGATTGAGCGCAAACTCGTCAATCTTCTCATTACCTGTAACATCAGCAAGCATCCAATCGGCTGCAGCAGGTATCTTTGCAATAAGGTCTGCATATCCCGAAGCAGCCAACTCCTTTGGAGCCTCAGCTGCGATAACAGGGTCCATAACAAAACCATAAGGCGCCGGACAGTCAAAGGTCTGCTTGTTACCATCCTTTGTAATTGATGCGCCATAAGCAGTATATCCATCCATAGAGGCTGCGGTACCCACACACATATATTTACGCGAAACAAGGTGCGAAACGAACTTTGTAGTATCGTTCATCACACCAGAACCTACAGCTATAGCGATAGCCTCAGTATTCTCCAATCGAGCCTTCAATGCCTCAACATGTTTCCACTCTGCGTATAGTTCTTTATCTGTGAAGATATATGGCTCGTCTTGCTCAATACCATTCTCAAGCAGTGAGGCATAGACAGCCTTACCTGCCACCTCCCAAGTGTTAACATCGGCTACAATGATAGCCTTGCAACCAGGAAAGAGTTTTGCGAACATTTCGCCGGTACGCGAAACAACACCTGCACCGATAATCAGGTCTTTTGTATCGGTCGTGCGCTCAAGGGCACGCTGTACTTTATCCATACTCATAGTTTTATTTTTTTGTTACTTCTTAATCTGTCCGTAGTATGCGTTAGCACCATGCTTACGGTTATAGTGCTTCTCAACCAAATCGTTATTCATCTCCACTCGTGGATTGAGGGCGAGGGTTATAGACGCCATACGAGCGACCTCTTCCAGAATAACCGCATTCTCAACCGCCTTAGCCGCAGTAGCTCCCCAAGCAAAAGGTCCATGATGAGCAACCAAGACTGCCGGAGTGTGCATAGGCTCCATATTCTTAAAGGTATCAGCTATAACTACACCGGTTTGAGCCTCATAGTCGCCCTCGATTTGAGCCTTTGTCATCTCTGCTGTGCAAGGGATACTACAATGGAAGGTATCGGCATGGGTTGTGCCGAGGTTCGGAATAGACATACAAGCCTGAGCCCATGCTGTAGCGTATGTAGAGTGCGTATGCACCACTGCACCGACCTGCTCAAAAGCCTTGTATATTTGCAAATGCGTAGCGGTATCTGACGATGGACGAAGGGAGCCCTCAACAACATTGCCGTCAAGGTCCACAACAACCATATCCTCCACCTTCATAGCATCATAGCTCACTCCGCTAGGTTTGATAACGACCAAACCAGATGCTCGGTCAATAGCTGAAACATTACCCCAAGTGAGAATTACCAACCCATGACCAACAAGGTCGAGATTAGCCTGATAGACTTTTTGCTTTAGTTCTTCCAACATAACTCAAATATTTTTGCAAAAGTAACAAGAAAAAATGAAAAAGGAAAGGCTTTTATCAAAAAACTTTTCCTTTTGTTTCGCTTTTTACACTTTTACGCATATTTTGTCAGCATATTCTCCGGCAAGTCACTTTCTCTGCTCCTCATCATCCTTAGCCAACACCTCATCGCCCTCCCACTCAAACATATCAAACGATGTTTTATCTCCTAAGCTAAAGCGGGTATAAGTGATAGGCAGACCACGCTTTAGATAGACACTCTCGTATGCCGTTTTAACAGATAGCACTTCATCAGCATAACCACTGCCGTAGATATCATTATTTGCCACCTCACATTGCAAGCCAAAGCGGTCAATAACAGCCTGTGTGTAGTTATAGAGGTGCTGCGAGTCGGTCTTAAGGTTTATCCAACCATCCGGAGATAAAAGCTGCGAATAGCAGGAGAGGAATATAGGAGAAGTAAGGCGTTTTTTTGCTCTGCGGGTCTTAAGTTGCGGATCCGGAAAGGTTATCCATATCTCCGACACCTCGCCAGGAGCAAAGAGAGAGGTAATAAACTCAATGCGCGCACGCAGAAAACCCACATTGGTCATACCCTGCTCTGTAGCAGTCTTTGCGCCACGCCACATACGAGCACCCTTGATATCGACACCGATAAAGTTCTTATCCGGATTACGCTCAGCAAGAGCTACAGTATACTCGCCCTTACCACACCCAAGTTCAAGTACTATTGGATTATTGTTATGAAAAAAGTCACGATGCCAATTCCCTTTTAGAGGATAGTCGGCACGAAACATCTGTTCAAATTCAGGCTGCACAAAGCAGCTGAAGGTTTTATTCTCCGCAAAGCGTTTGAGTTTATCTTTTCCCATTATCTTCTAATCTCTATCCCCGCAGCCTCAACGCCCTTTACTGCTCGGCAGGGGGTTATGGTAAATATATAAAAGCCTCTTTGGTTAAGTTGTGCTTGCTCCCTATAAGCCACCACCTCCGAAACCTCAACAGCCGTACCCTTATACTTATGTTCAAAGTTGAGCAACACGCGTTCACGACACTGACGAGCATCTGGCAAGGAGGTCTGAATATCAACCGTAAGGGTATCTGAGATAAAATTATCGTTATATCGTACAGCTACCAATATTGAACGCAAAGAGAGGGTATCTTCGTTCTGCATCAAGACACTTACCGGAGAGTCCCAGCTTTGTGGGTCTACCGCCTGCATATTTATATCAACACCCCTATTGCAAGCTATACAGCAGAGCAAAAGGGGTATAAATACCCATTTTTGCATAGTGTATTACTCCTTATTATCCGGCTGGGAATGTTCACTCTTCTCGTCCATCTCGCCACCCTGGTTAAAAGGTCTACGACCCTTGCCACGATTATTTTTGTTACGATTAAAACGGCGTTCCGACGACTGCTGAACATTTCCAACGCCATCCTCAGCCTGCGACGGTGTTGTTTGTAATTCTGTTATCTCCCCCGAAGCACCCTCGACCTGAGTTTTTGATGATTTATTACCATTAGAACGCTTCTTCTTCCGCTTCTTAGACTTATCAAAACGGGTAATACTATCCTCCGTAGTACGATAAGTAGGCTCTTCAACCTTTTCCGGAACACTATCGCCAACAAGACTCTCCACCTTCTCTCCATTACGATTGGCTGCCAAAACCTCCTTCACACGCCATACAGGGATGGTCACTAAGTTGGACATCGACTCCTTACTACTACTAAAGGTCATCTTCTTAGCCAATATATCGGTCTTAACCAAATGGTACTCGCCATCCAAAGCCTGCAAAGGTT
This sequence comes from Alistipes sp., assembly GCA_045592005.1. Lineage (GTDB taxonomy): Bacteria > Bacteroidota > Bacteroidia > Bacteroidales > Rikenellaceae > Alistipes. The sequence goes on from JAZNTY010000068.1 coordinate 13,146, forward strand.
CACGCAAACGCGGGATAGACTTACGAGCATCCATATAGAGGTCGTACTCGTACATCAGACAGCACTTGAGTTTTGAGCACTGACCGGCAAGTTTTAGAGGATTTAGTGATAAATCCTGCACGCGAGCAGCACCTGTAGTGACAGACGAGAAGCTTGATATCCACGATGAGCAGCAGAGTTCACGACCACATGCGCCAATACCGCCAATACGACCAGCCTCCTGACGCGCACCAATCAGCTTCATCTCAATGCGGATATGGAACTGCTCAGCAAATACCTTGATAAGTTCGCGGAAGTCTACGCGACCATCAGCAATATAGTAGAAAATAGCCTTAATCTTATCGCCCTGATACTCCACATCGCCAATCTTCATATCAAGACCCATATCGGCAGCAATCTGGCGTGAGCGAATCATTGTCTCGTGTTCCAAAGCAATAGCCTCCTGCCAACGGTCAATATCGTAAGGTTTAGCTTTGCGATAAATCTTCTTAAACTCGCCATTATATGGGTTAAAACCTATGCGGCGCATCTGCTTAGCAACCATATCGCCCGTCAGGGAGATAATACCGATATCGTGACCCGGATTTGCCTCAACAGCAACTATATCGCCAATATGCAGGTCGAGATTATTTACATTTTGGTAGAATGAGCGACGAGTATTCTTAAATCGCACCTCGAAGATATCACACTGCTCATGGTCGGGATATCCATCCATCCACGCCGTTTCGTGCAGTTTAAAACAGCCATCAGTCAACTGCGCAACCACCTCACCAAACTCATTGTAGACAAAAGAGCAGCCGCGACCTACTTCGGGTATCATATTATTCTTCTTACTATCCATAACAATACTAATAACGGACAAAGATAATAATTTTTTTCGA
>JAZNTY010000069.1:0-9451 GCA_045592005.1 Alistipes sp.
ACTATACCAGCGAGGATATCCGCGACATCGACCGTAATACTTGGGATGAGTGTGTTGATTGGGTTAGCAAACAGTGCGATTTGGCAGCTGCCGACCTGCTCCTTGAGCAGCCTGAAACTTGGTTGGGTCGTGCTACTAAGGGTGCTGCTTTGGCTCTGAAGTCTCGTGTGACTCTCTACTCTGCGCGTCCACTGTTCAATGGCAATCCTATGTATGCACCTATGAAGAACTTCTACGGTAATGACCTCTTCCCACAGGCTGTTGATGCTCAAAAGTGGGTTAAGGCGGCTCAGGCTGCTGAGGAAGTTATGGAGTTGGCAGTCTACGAGATTATCGGCGAGAATGCCGGCACACCTTATGAGAGCTGGCGCAAGGTATTCCTTGAGCGCTGGAATAAGGAGCTTATCTTTGCTCGTCAGCACACCTCTTACAATTGGCGCGTAGCTACCACCCCTGAGGGTGCAGGTGGTCGTGCTTATGGTGGTGTAGGTGTTACACAGAAGTTGGTTGATGCTTTTGCACTTGAGAATGGTGTATATCCAATTGAGAGCTATGATAACGACGGTATGCCAAATATTGCACAGGCAGCTCTTGATGCAGGCTACTCTGAGGCAGGTTTTGTAACTTTCAAGCACCCTATTTTGAACTGCACTCGTTCAACATATAAGATGTATGTAGGTCGTGAGCCTCGTTTCTATATGTCTGTATATTGGAGTGGTCTAAATTGGGTCGGCGGCGAGAATGTTGTTGGCGATAACGAGTCTCCTATTCAGTTCTACAAGGGTGGAAACTCTTATACCGGCAAGTCTGATAACTATACTACAACCGGTTATCTGCCATTTAAGTTTACTTCAACCACTTACAACACTAAGGCGCAGGCATCTACTAATTGGGAGCCTATTACCTGGCCTCTTTTCCGCTATGCTGAGGTTCTTCTCAACTATGCCGAGGCTGTTGCACAGTGTGTTAAGGCTGGCGTTGGCGAGTATACTGCTCAAGATGCCCTTACAGCCCTGAACCGTATTCGTACTCGTGCAGGCGTGCCTGCTTTGGAGAGTGTATATCCGGAGGTGCTGTCAAATATGGATTTGCTCATTAAACTTATCATTCGAGAGCGTCAGATTGAGCTTAATTTCGAGAACCACCGCTACTTTGATACTCGTACAAACCTCCTTTCAGAGGTTGAGGATGCCGGTAATGTTTATGGTATGAATGTGGAGGCGACTTCGCACGCAACTACAAGCGACTTCTGGCAGCGTACTGTAATTTCTCATGATGGCGGTAATCGCCCTTCAACTCGCGTATTTACAAAGCGCCAGTACTTGCTGCCGTTCTATCAGAGTGAGGTTGACCGTCTGAATAACCTTACACAGAACTATGGTTGGTAATAAAAAAAGTACAAGACAATGAAAAGAATATATATTGCATTATTATCGGTGCTTGCACTCGCATCTTGTATGAACAATCGTGAGGCAAACCTCATTCCGGCGCATATTTATATCGTAAATAGCGGCTTGCAGGATGCAGAGTTTTACGATTTGGAACATGAGCCAAAGGCAAATATTGCTATCCACCGCAGTGGTTACTTTGCTACTTCAGCAACTGTCACTGCTCAGGTTGATATGCAGGCGTTGACTGACTACAATACTCTCAATGGTACAGACTATCAGATACTTCCGGAGGGGTCTTATCAACTCGTTGATAATATGTTAACTATTGATGAGCAACATCGCGGTGGTAATTTTGAGGTCTACTTTGACTATGACACTATTGCAGCGTTGGATAAGGAGCACAAATATGTCGTTCCTGTGACAATTACCTCGGATATCGAGGTTACAGCAGACAAACAGGCTGTTCTGCTTCGTCCTACAATGCTTCCTGCGGAGATTTTCTTCTCAACCAACCGTGTTGAGACTGTTAAGTGGAGCAAGGAGTCTGCCGGTATCTGGTCTTGCAACCTTAAGGTTCGAGTTCCGTTTGTGAACCCAACAGACCTTACCGTAACCCTCGACTCTTCAAATGCTGCTTTGGAGGTGCTCACTAAGGATGATAACTCTTGGTATAACTTAGCTCCAGCTGATGCCTATACCCTTAAGGGTGAAACCACTCTGCTTGCGGGCGCTTCGGAATTAACTGTAACTTTAGAAGTAGACCTATCAAAGTTGCCGAGCGTATATCGTTGTTCTATTCCTGTGGTAATGACTGCCAACTCGGAGAACTATGCTATCAATCCGGACAATTACTACTATCTGCTTCATCTTCAGCAGGATGGTGTAGTGCCAACTCTTGTAGATGCCGGCGACCGTCGCGGTGTGTGGTCATTGTGGGAGTGTAACTCTTGCCACGGCACTATGACAGCTACGAATAATAACTATAACCATATGATTGACAATAATCTTGAAACCTTCTGGCACTCAGGTTATAACTCAGCATCGTATATTACAGAGGTTACCAATTGTTCTCACGATAACCCGTATATCATTGCTTGGGATATGCAGGCTGAGCACAACCTTGTGGGCGTAGAGATTACTCGTAGAAATTACCAGGACTTTATCGCTGGTTATGTTGAGGTTTCAAAGGATGGATATATCTGGTATAGAGTAACATCATTTGACCATATTGCAGAGTGTAATGGCGATAAGACTTTGGTGGGTCCTCATAGATATGATTTCAACGGAGATACCAATGTGCAGTATGTTCGCGTATGCATTACCAATTGTGTTCGTAATACTACTCCACAGCCGTATGCAAATATCGTTGAGTTTAATGTCTTAGAGGCAAAAATGGTTGAATAACTATAGTAACTATGGCGGCACACCCCGAATATAGGGGCAGTGTCGCCATTTTAGTGACAGAGATATATGAAAAGGGTCTATTTACTACTGCTTCTCCTCTGTGTTCTCTGCTTTGATGCTTGTCGTGGAGATTTACCGTCGCCTACGCCTCCAAATCAAGAACAAGAAGGAGGGGATGACAATAATCAAGAGGATAACAAAGAGGATAACAAAGACAATGGTAGTTGGGATGATGATACTCAGACTACTGTAGTCAATGGAACTATTATCGCACAGACAACAACTCTTTTCGGTGTTGTTACAGATCAGCAGAGTGGAAAGGGTATCGAAAATGTAGTTGTTAGCGACGGCTTTACTTGTGTGCAGAGTGATAAAAATGGAGTCTATCAGATTGTCCGAGATGAAAACTCGACGATGGTCTATATTAGTATTCCCGCAGAGTATCAGATACCTGTAGATAGTGGAAATCATCCAGCTTTCTATAAGCGATTTACCCTCTCAAAGGAGGAGAAGTATCGTCATGACTTTTCGCTAACATTGCTACCTGGTGGTAAGGAGAGTACATTTACGCTACTTACTTTAGCCGATATTCAGGTAAATGACTCTGAGGATGTGGTGCGCTTTAGAGATGAAACAATGCCCGATATTGATGCTTTGGCTCCAACGCTTGTAAATCCTTATGGCGTTACGCTTGGCGATGTGACAAATAAGAATGCATCGGCAATGTGGACGAAGGTAAAGCAGAATATGGCAAACCGAAGTATGGTATTTATGCAGTGTATGGGTAATCACGACCACCTAAATGAGCTCTCTCCAAATGACCATAGTAAAACCACTACCTTCTGGAAAAGTGTTGAAAATTTTCAGAAGTATTTTGGTCCACAGAACTACTCGTTTGATAGAAGTGATACCCATATCGTGGTTATGGATAATGCTCTACATGGAGAGACTCCGCCCGATGGAGATTATGAGTACGCAGCTGGCTTCTTTGAGTGGCAGCTTGAGTGGCTTAAGCAGGATTTGTCCTTTGTGCCTAAAGATAAGATGGTAATCTTGTGCTGTCATATCCCATTCCGCGATGGCAAGGGAGGAAACCACTCCGATGCTCGCTATCGCCAGCAGACTCTGGAGCTTTTGGCTCAATATAAGGAGGCGCACTTGATGATTGGTCATACGCATAGAAACCGTAACTATATACACACTATAAAAGGTAAGCGTATCTATGAACATATCCACGGAGCAGTATGTGGCGGTATGTGGCACTCGACAACAAATGTAGATGGAACGCCTAATGGCTATGGAGTCTACGAGATTAGTGGTAACACAATCAAAAATTGGCACTACAAGGCTACAGGTTATGATAGCGATATGCAAATTCGTGCCTACGATGGTGGTCAACTCTATTATGACCCTCGCTTTAGTAAAAATCAGCCATCAAAAAAACATACCTTCCCGGAGTATACTTGGGGTCTTGACGGCTATATTATTGCCAATATTTGGAATATTGAACATGGTAGCTGGGAGGTCACTTTGTGGCAGAATGGTAAACAGGTTTGTACTATGGATAAACTCAATGACCGTGATTGGTGGGTAGCCTATTGGTATATGGAGGTCTATTGTACTACTAACGAGGGCTATAGAGGCGATACGGTACACCTATATAAGGGTAAACTTGCTGATAAAAATGCTCCATTTGAAATACGCGCTGTAGATAAGAGTGGTAAGCGCAAAACGATGGTCTGCACAGAACTTACTACTGATTACAATAATGTGTGGGGAGATTTCGTTACTCAAGAAGAGGCTTTGCCACGCTCAGAGAATGAATGGTAACGGAAAAACTAATGATTACTAATTTTATAGAACAAATCTTTATGAAGAAAATTGTTGCATTACTTGCTTTTGCTATGGCTGTAAATACTATGCCTATAGCAGCGCAGCAGCCTGCGGAGGTCGAAATTCCCGACCTGTCGGCGTACATCCTTACCCCGAAGCCTGCTGCAACACCTCGTATTAATGGCGCAAAGGTGTTCGGTTTGCGCCCAGGGTCGCCATGCCTTTATACTATAGCTGCTACCGGTGACCGTCCGATGACATTTGCTGCTGAGGGTCTGCCAAAGGGTCTAAAACTCGATGCTAATACGGGTCGTATTACAGGTACGCTTAAGAAAGAGGGTACATACCTTGTAACACTCAAGGCAACTAACGATAAGGGCTCTTATAAGCGTGAGCTGCGTATCGTTGTGGGCGATAAGATAGCTCTTACTCCTCCTATGGGTTGGAACTCATGGAATTGCTGGGCTCGTGATGTTACCCAGGAACAGGTTCTCTCTTCTGCACGCGCTATGGTGGAGTCGGGTCTTGTTAACCACGGCTGGTCATATATCAACATAGACGATGGTTGGCAGGGTCAGCGAGGCGGTAAGTATAATGCTATTCAGCCAAATACAAAGTTCCCGGATATGAAGGCTCTTACTCGCGAGGTTCACGATATGGGTCTGAAGTTGGGTATCTATACTGTACCATGGGTTGGTACATATGCTGCACATATTGGTAGCTATTCGGATAATCCTGACGGTGTTAATCAGTGGATTAAAGATGGTCTGCATAACGAGCACTATCGTTACCAGAAGAAGGGTCCGGATGCAAACTATTGGCAGGACCGTAAGGAGTACTACCACCACGGCAAGTACTCATTTGTTGAGGCAGATGTTAAGCAGTTCGCTGATTGGGAGGTTGACTATGTTAAGTACGATTGGGGTCCAAATACCAAGTACCATACAAAGGAGATGTTTGATGCACTTCGTTCTGTAAAGCGTGATATTGTACTTTCGCTCTCCAACTCTGCACCTTTGGCAGATGCACCATTTACTATGGAGCACGCAGAGTGCTGGCGTACCACAGGCGATATCCGCGATACTTGGAAGAGTATCAACTCTATCGGTTTCTCTCAGGATAAGTGGATACCTTTCTGCCGACCTGGTGCTTGGCCAGATGCAGATATGCTCGTTGTAGGTCTTGTAGGTTGGGGTCCAAAGCTCCACTACACAAAGCTTACAGCCGATGAACAGTATACACATATGAGCCTCTGGGCACTCTTTGCTTCGCCACTGCTTATTGGTTGCGATATGGCTCGTTTGGATGATTTTACACTCTCGTTGCTTACCAATGATGAGGTTATTGATGTCAATCAGGACCCTCTGGGCTTCCACGCAGTACCTGTATGGCGCAAGAAGGATGGTAGCCAGGTTATCTATGTAAAGCACCTTGAGGATGGCTCGTTGGCTGTGGGTATGTTCAATCGTGGCGAGAAACCTGCAAATATAAGCATCAACCCTCGTATGCTCGGTCTTTATGATGGCGACCGTACAGTACGCGACTTGTGGCGTCAGAAGGATGTTGGAACCCTGACTTCAGATAATGGCATCCGCTATACAGCCGAGGTTCCGGCGCACGGCGTGGTGCTCGTTAAGGTATATCCTGGTAATGCAGATAAGCAGTATACAGACAAGGTTACCTATATCAGCGATGGTAAAAAGAGAAAGTAATAATACGGTTGGTTAAACTTTTTCCGCGACCCTTAAAGCATAATGTTTTGGGGTCGCATTTTTTTTGTTATCTTTGTGATAAGAATGTAGATGCTATGCGTAAAATTACTTTGCTTATTATTGCTCTGTTGCTGTTTTTGCCCCCTACTGCTACGGCTCAAAAGGGTAGATATGTCAAAAACCGTAATCGGGTGCTTTCAGCCTCTGGGGGTTACTATAAGGAGCTGTTTATGGACGGTGGTATAGGGGTTACATCGCGCCGAGTACTACCAGCTGCTGCCGCTCTGTCGTTGGATATGGAGTTTTTTGCCACAGCTCCTAAGGAGGAACTGTCGGCTGTAGATACTCTTACCCAGCAGCAAATATTTTGTGGATATGAACAGGATACCAACGGATGGCTGCTCTATCCGGATGGTGCTCCACGCTATAGAGCGATATATGTTAATGGAGGTTCCGCCTCTACCCACGCACGCTCTTTGACCTCGGTGGGTAGAAGTCGAATAGTGAAATTTGTAGAGCAGGGAGGGTCATATTTAGGTACCTGCGCCGGCGCTTATCTGGCTACAGCGGGCACTAAACGCGACGGGAAAGAGATAAAAAATGGAGATATATATCTTCATCTGTGGGAAGGTGTGATGCACCCTACAAGGTTGCTTAAAAGCCGTACCGCGCTGCGTTTAGAGCCAAAGAACCCGCTACTGCGATACTACGACTTTGGGGGCGATATGCTTGTTGACTCGGTGTATCATAATGGAGGAGGATACGCACTCGACAATTTAGAGTATTCTTTACCTATAGGTACTCAGTCATTGGCTCGCTATGTTTTTGAAGATAATGCGAAGGTTAAAATTAATAATCAAATAGCTTCTTGGGCTTATAAACGCAATGAGACCAGCGGTAGGGTAGTCTTAGTCGGTTCACACCCTGAAATGGTTAAAAAAGGCGAAAAAAGAGACTTTATGGCATCACTTCTGCTCTACGCTATGGATGGGAATGGTACTCATAAGATAAAAGGGGAGTTGCGCTCCGGAGAACTGCGCCAAATGAATGAGCGTACGGAGGATAGACAGCCCGATTTTACAGCTATTGGCGATAGACAGTATCACCACTTTAGACTTACTGTGCCAAAGAGGTGTAAAACTTTGATTATTAGTATTGAAGGTTATCCTGGTAGAGATAATTTTGACTTGGCACTCTCGGTAAATCCTCGTTCTGTAGCCCTCTTGGATAATGCTCAATATACCGTTCAGGATACGGGGTGTACTAAAAGAATTGTTATCTCCAATCCAAAGTCGGGAGAGTGGTTTGCTTCGGTGTTCTGCATCACTACGGTTAGCTCTATAACAGGCAAATATGGTACTGAATACTTTGGTAGAACAGATGTGCTCAATGGCGTGCCATACTCTATCAAAATGCAAGTGGAATAGTATTGTCCAAAGTTGAGAGAATGGGTCGCTTTCCGTTAGATTTCTCTATTTGGGTTTTGTACTTCAAAAAAAAATTATTACCTTTACGCGATTTTAGGGGTATTGAACCCTGAAAAGTGTAAAACGCGAGTTATTTTTTACCTTAAACCATACAAAAAATTCTAAAACATTATGGCAACAACCAATCGTGAAAAGTTATTTGCCGAGTTTCCAGAGGTCTCTACCGAGACTTGGGAGGCGGCGATAGCTGTTGACCTTAAAGGTGCCGACTATGAGCGCAAGTTGGTATGGCGCACTACAGAGGGTTTTAACCTTCGCCCATACTACCGCGCTGAGAACCTTGAGGGTCTTAAGACTTTGGAGGCTCAGGCAGGAGAGTTTCCTTATTTGAGAGGTGTGAGCGGCGACAATAGCTGGCTTACACATCAGACCATTTCAGTAGTTTGTCCTAAGGCTGCAAATGAGGCTGCTTTGAAGATGCTCAACGCCGGTGTTGACTCTTTGGGCTTCTGTCTCTGCAATGCTGAGAAAGAGCTTACCGCTCAGGACCTTGATACTCTGCTTGAGGGTATCGTCCTGCCTGCTGTGGAGCTTACATTCTGCGGCAAGGGCGTAGGTAAGTTGGTATCTCTCCTCTTGGCTAAGGCTGAGAAGGATGGCGTAGCTAAAGAAGACCTCCGCGTAAACTTCGCTATCGACCCACTTGTAAAGCACCTTTCACAGAAGGGCGAGTGGTGTGAAGACTGTGGCGAGGGTAAGTGCATCGCTAAGATTGCTGAACTTGCAAAGGCTACCGCTCAGTATAAGGGCGTAAGAGTGGTTACTGTTTCGGCTAATGTCTTCTCAGATTGTGGTTCTACTATTGTTGAGGAGTTAGGTTTTGGTCTTTCAGTGGCTCACGAGTACTTGGTTCGTCTTATGGAGGCTGGTCTTACTGTAGATGAGGCAGCTAAGAAGCTCCGCTTCTCATTTGCCGTAACCTCTAACTACTTTATGGAGATGGCTAAGTTCCGCGCAGCTCGTCTGTTGTGGGCTAACATCGTTAAGCAGTATGAGCCGGCTTGTGACTGCTCTTGCAAGGCATTTGTTCACGCTCGTACATCAGCTTGGAACCAGACTGTATACGACCCATATGTAAATATGCTCCGTGGCACCACAGAGGCTATGAGTGCTACTATCGCAGGTGTTCACTCTTTGGAGGTTCTTCCTTTCGACCACTCTTATAGCGCACCAACCGAGTTCTCAGAGCGTATAGCTCGCAATCAGAGCTTGCTTTTGAAGCACGAGTCGCACTTTGACCAGGTTATTGACCCAGCTGGTGGTTCATATTATATCGAGACCCTCACAAAGACTATTGCTGAGGAGGCTTGGAAGCTCTTCCTTGAATTGGAGGAGAAGGGTGGATATGTTGAGGCTTTCAAGAGCGGCTATGTTGTGGAGCGCGTAAAGGCTTCAGCTGCTGCTAAGGACAAGGCTATTGCTACCCGCCGTCAGATATTGTTGGGTGCTAACCAATATCCTAACTTCAACGAGGTTGCAGACGCATCTGTAGCTGCCGAGGCTGTTACTCGCCCAGCTGCTGAGGGTAATGTCCTTGTTCCATATCGTGGTGCTATGGCATTTGAGGCTATGCGTCTGCACGTTGATCGCAGCGGCAAGGAGCCTAAGGCATTTATGCTCACTT
>JAZNTY010000070.1:0-5791 GCA_045592005.1 Alistipes sp.
GATATGGAGCGTATAAGGATAGGTAGTGAGAATGTGCTCTATTTCGCGTATCTCGGCGGCATAGAAGTGGGGTTTGGTAATGGCTATAATATTCATAGGTCGATAATGTAGGTCTGCATAGTTGTTAAATCTATTCTCCAGAGTCTGTTGTAGAGCGGTTCGCCAAAGTTGCAGATAATCTTTATACACTCGGCAGCCTCTATAGAGCCAATAATACCTGCCGTAGCACCTAATACAGCCTTTGAAGGCTCATGTGGCGGGGTGTCGAAGAGTTGAGATAGGGGAGGTGTGATGCCTGATTTGAATACTGACACCTGACCAATAAGCCCCTCTATGGCGCCATAGATGTATACCTTGTTTAGAGAGGCGCATATCCGGTCAATAATAAGCCGAGTGGAGAGGTTGTCGCAGCCGTCAAGGACAATGTCGTAGCCGGAGATAATCTGCGTGGCATTATGCTCCTCAAGTCGACAGTTGTGGGTAATGATATCTATGGTGCTATTGAGCGCCTGTAGACGGTGAGCAGCCGCTTCGACTTTTGATACCCCTTGTTCGGCTTGAGTGTATAGTATTTGGCGCTGTAGGTTGTCAAGGCTAACCTTGTCGTCATCAATAATACCTATAGTACCTACGCCAGCGGCAGCTAAGTATAGTGCTATAGGAGAGCCAAGCCCACCTGCGCCGACAATTAATACGCGGGCATAGGAGAGTCGCTTTTGACCCTCGACGCCAATCTGTGTTAGTGCTGTTTGTCTGCTATATCGTTCCATCAAATATCTCCCAATCTTTCCAAATAGGTTCTCTGCCAAGCTCTCTAAGGCGGGTAAAGAGTTCGAGAGCTGTTCTGTTGTCGCTTATAGCAAACTGCTCTAACGCCTCAGGATAGGTGGCATAGCCCCCCGGCTCGGTTTTACTCTGCGCACTCATTGTTGTAACGCCCAATGTTGCCATATTGTCGCGGAAGTGCGAACACTCGCGGGTGGAGTATGATATATCCACATCGTGGTCAAATATGCGGAAGGCGAATGTCAGCTGTGCAAGCTCGCGGTCGCTGATGACTATGTTTGGCTGAAAACCTCCATTCTCGGCAGGGCGCAGGCGTGGGAAGTTGACCGAATATCGGCTTCTCCAATAGTGACGCTGTAGATATCTTAGATGGTGTGCCAACATTGTGGTATCTGTGCGCCAATCTTCAAGACCTATGAGCACCCCCATACCTATAGAGTGCAAATTAGCCTGCCCCATACGGTCGGGGGCATCTACCCTCCACTCGAAGTTGGACTTAGGACCGCGAGGGTGGTATATTTTGTAACGGCTACGGTTGTAGGTCTCCTGAAAACATATTACGCCATTTAGTCCACATCTCTTTAGTTGAGCATACTCCTGTGCAGAGAGTGGCATAACCTCAATTTTGATGCTTGTAAAGAATTTTTTGGCAGCTCTTATAGCCTCTGAAAGGTACTCCACGCCCGCCTTTGCGGGATTTTCGCCCGTAACAAGCAGTATATTCTCAAACTCTCCTAACTGCTTTATGGCGTTGAACTCATCGATAATCTGCTGTTGAGTCAGTATTGTGCGAGCTACGGGGTTGGATATGTGAAAGCTACAGTATAGGCAGGAGTTGGTGCAGGAGTTGGTAAGGTATAGCGGTATAAAGAGAGATATTGTTTTACCAAATCGCTGCTCGGTATATCGCCTGCTGAGTTGTGCCATCTGCTCTAAAAAAGGCTCTGCGGCGGGCGAAATAAGTGCCATAAAGTCCTCGATGTCGCACCTTGGGCGACTTAATGCCCGCACTACATCAGCCTCGCTTTTGCTGTATATCCGTTCAGTGGTCTGCTCCCACGATATGTTGGTTAGATGGTCTGAAAACATAACTAATTCTCCTCCTTTAGCTTGTGACTATTCCTTATTGCACAGAAGTTCGGTCCGCACATAGTACAGAACTCGCTCTCTGTATCTCCGTCTTGCTTGAAGTATTCCTGCGCCCTCTCAGGGTCGAGTGATAGGTTGAATTGGTCACGCCAACGGAACTCAAATCGAGCTTTGCTCAAGGCGTTGTCGCGCACCATAGCTCCAGGATGTTGTTTGGCTAAGTCAGCAGCGTGTGCAGCAATCTTGAAACTCACAATACCTGTTCGAACATCCTCAAGCAGAGGTAACGAGAGATGCTCCTTTGGGGTAACATAACAGAGCATAGCTGCCCCATACCAACCAATCTGAGCGGCGCCTATGGCAGATGTTATATGGTCGTATGCTGGTGCTATATCGGTCACAATAGGACCTAAAGTATAGAAAGGTGCGCCGTGACATACAGAGAGTTGACGCTCCATACTGTGAGCAATCTTATCCATCGGAATGTGACCTGGACCCTCGACAAAAGCCTGTATATCTCTCTGCCAAGCCCTCAGTACAAGCTCTCCTAAAGTATCAAGCTCGGCTTCTTGTGCTGCATCGTTTGCATCGGCTATACATCCGGGGCGCAGACCATCTCCGAGTGATATGGCAACATCGTATGTGGCGAGGATATCCAAAATCTCATCGAAGTGTTCATATAGGAAATTCTCGCGGTTAAACATCTTGCACCAGCGGCTGATAATACCTCCTCCTCGGCTGACAATACCACATAGGCGCGAGTCGGCAAGTCCTACATTTTCAAGTTTTACACCTGCGTGGATAGTAAAGTAATCCACACCTTGCTCACATTGTTCTATAAGGGTATCTCGATATATATCCCAATTCAGGCGGGATATATCGCCCTCAACACGCTCAAGAGCCTGATAAATTGGCACCGTACCTACAGGTACAGGGCTGTTGCGTAATATCCTCTCACGGGTAGTGTTTATATCCTTCCCCGTAGATAGGTCCATAAGTGTATCTCCGCCATAGCGACAGCTCAATAGACACTTTTCTAACTCCTCTTCGATTGTTGAGCCTGCGGAGGAGTTACCGATATTGGTATTTATCTTGGTAAGAAACCTGCTGCCGATAATCATTGGTTCACTTTGGGGGTGGTTGATGTTTGCCGGAATAACAGCACGCCCCGTAGCAACCTGCTCGCGTACAAATTCAGGCGTGATATAGCTCTTTATGCCCAACTTGTTGCAGTTCATATTCTCTCGAATGGCTACATACTCCATCTCTGGTGTTATTATGCCTCTGCGGGCATATGCCATTTGGGTAACCTTACAACCTGGGGCTGCCTGACGCACTCCACTTGCAGTAATGACAGTATCTCCACGACTATCTATCCAACTTTCGCGGAGACGAGGAATGCCCCGTTTTAGGTCAACCTCTACTGTCGAGTCGGTAAATACACCACCTGTGTCGTAAATATAGATGTCTTCATTGGGCGATATTATCCTCTCGGAGTTTATAATCTTTACTGTAGGAGTGAGCTTCACGCGCTGCATCCCTACCTTGATATTAGGATAGATAGTGCCCTGAATATATACCTTCTCGCGGCAAAAGTCGCCGCTATTATGCCTGCTCATAGTCTAAAAATGAGGTTAGTGGAGACGAGGCTTCCGCCTCAAATGTTGTACTTACGCCACCTAATCCCGCCTCGTATGCACGACGACCGGCGATAACAGCCTCGCGAAATGCTGTAGCCATAGCTACAGGGTCGGCAGCAACAGCTATGGCGGTATTTACCAAACAGGCTGCGGCTCCTAACTCCATAGCTTCTGCGGCGTGGCTTGGTGCGCCAATGCCGGCATCTACTACAACAGGTACTGTTGCTTGCTCGATAATAATTCTGAGAAACTCACGCGTTTGTAGACCTCTGTTGGTGCCAATAGGAGCACCGAGAGGCATAACGGCAGCAGCACCAACCTCCTCTAATCGTTTGCATAATACGGGGTCGGCTTGGCAGTATGGCAGAACTATAAAACCTAACTTTACCAGCTCTTCGGTAGCCTTTAGGGTCTCTACAGAGTCGGGGAGTAGATAGCGCGGGTCTGGGTGTATCTCTAACTTGAGCCACGATGTACCAAAGGCTTCACGAGCCATCTGAGCTGCAAAGATAGCCTCTTGTGCATCTCTAACACCAGAGGTGTTGGGCAGTAGTTCTATGGTGGGGCTGACGATGTGGCTGAGTAGGTCGTCCTGACAGTTGTCTAACTCTACACGCCTCATAGCTACGGTAACCATCTCTGTACCTGAGGCTACTATGGCATCCTTCATAAGTTTGTTGGATGAAAACTTTCCGGTACCCAAAAATAGGCGCGAAGAGAACTCGCGCTCTGCAATTACAAGTTTTTCCATTGTTCTATGATTTTTATAATTTTTTGCATCTCTTCAATAGGTTTTGCAGCTCGTAATATTGAACCACTCAGAGCGATACCTGTTACCCCTGTTGCCATAATGGGGTCAATATCCTGCGCTGTAATGCCACCTATGGCGACGATGGGCAGGTCTATACTTCGCTCGCGCATCTGTCGGATAATCTGCTTATAGCCCTCAATACCTAATAGTGGACTTAGTCGCTGCTTGGTCGTTGTGAAACGGAATGGTCCGCAGCCGATATAGTTGGCTCCGGCAGCAGCGTGGGATGTAATGTCGTCTATGGTGTTGGCTGTGCCACCGATTATAGCCTGACTGCCCAAAATGGCGCGTGCTTGAGCTATGGGCATATCGTTTTTGCCCAAATGAACACCATCGGCACCACTGAGTTTGGCTATATATGGGTTGTCGTCAATGATAAAGGTCGCTCCATATTGTCGACATAGCTCTTGCGCTTTGATAGCCGTTTGTATCAGAGTCTGCTCATCGGCATCCTTCATTCGCAGCTGTATCCAACGACAGCCGCCACGGAGAGCTATGGCTATAGAGTCAAGGTAGCTGTAGATAGATGTGTGGTGGGATATAAACTGTACCATAATCAGCCTCCACACACCGCTTTGATGATTAAAATATCGTCGCCATCATTTAGAACTTGTTCTTGCCAGAGCTCTCGGCGGACGAGTTTTTTGTTCACAGCCACAGCTATACCTTTTTCAGGTATGGCGAGCTGATGGAGCAGTTGTTGCAGATTGTGGGCATTGAATGTAACCTCTTTGTTGTTGACTTTCAGCTTCATAGGCGTACTATATTTATACAAAGAGGGCGTTGACGCAATTCCTACGCCGGTACTAACCGGATCAGGTATGAGGGTATAATCTCAGCAATAATGCACCCCTTTGCACCAACAAAGATAGGCATTTTTTTGTTTGTTGTAACCTAAATGGTGCAAAAAGAAAAAATTTTTTATTGTTTTGGGGGATAATGATAAATAAATTGTCTATATTTGTGTTGAGGAAGATTTTATAAATTGGTGGACCGTAATAGAATTTGTTCGAAAGAGATAACTGAGGGCTAATTTATAAAACACTCCTTGAAGTAATGTATTATGACACCTGAGATTGACCGTGAAGTAATCAAGAGGCTCTCTGAAGGAGATCAGAGTGCTTTCCGTGTTGTGTTTGAACATTACTACCCGCGTGTTTTTGGGTTTATCCGTAGCATCGTTAAGTCCGATGTTATTGCGGAGGATGTTGCGCAAGATGTCTTTGTTAAGGTCTGGGAGCGCCGAGAGATGTTTGGGGTAGAGGTTCAAGCTTTCGGTGGCTATATATACATTATGTCGCGCAATGCGGCGCTTAATGCAATACGCCAAATATGCCGCATCTCGCCGCTGGTAGAACCTCTAACCTCCCCCCCCCCTTGCCGAGTCGTTGGAAGAACGCTATTATGCTCAGGAACAGGAACTTATAATCCGTCTGGTGGTATGCCGTATGCCGGAGCAGCGCCG
>JAZNTY010000071.1:0-6335 GCA_045592005.1 Alistipes sp.
ACACCCCTGTAATGGTCTTTATCAACAAACTTGACCGCCCTTGCAAGGACCCATTCGACCTGCTTGACGAGGTGGAGAAGGAGTTGCAAATCAAGGTTCGTCCTTTAGCTTTTCCAATCTCCAGCGGTCCAACATTTAAGGGCGTATACAACCTCTATGAGCACAACATCAACCTCTTTATATCCGACGAGCGACAGACGGCTGATGCTCAGACTGTTCAGTTTGACGATATTAGCTCAAAAGAACTTGACAACCTTATATCCGAGCGCTATGCCAACCAGCTACGCGAGGATATAGACCTTGTAGAGGGTGTATATGAGGAGTTTGACCGCGAGCAGTATCTCCAGGGTCGTCTTGCCCCTGTTTTCTTTGGTTCTGCGGTAAATAACTTCGGTGTTCGCGAGCTTTTAGAGTGCTTTATTCGTATTGCCCCATCGCCACGCCCGTCAACAACACAGACTCGCAATGTAGAGCCTCAGGAGTCAAAACTTACCGGCTTTATCTTCAAAATACACGCCAATATGGACCCCAACCACCGTGACCGTATTGCCTTTATGAAGATATGCTCTGGAGTCTTTGAGCGCAACAAGAACTATCTCCATGTGCCAAGTGGCAAGAGTATGAAATTCTCCTCTCCAACAGCCTTTATGGCAGAGAAAAAGTCTGTTATCGACTTCGCCTACCCTGGCGATATTGTCGGTCTGCACGATACCGGCACCTTCAAAATAGGCGATACTTTTACCGAGGGCGAGAAACTCAAATTTACGGGTATACCCTCTTTCTCTCCAGAGTTGTTCCGATATATCGAGAACGCCGACCCTATGAAGTTCAAGCAGCTTGCAAAAGGTATTGACCAGCTTATGGACGAGGGTGTAGCTCAGCTCTTTACCTCCTCTCTTAATGGTCGCAAGATTATAGGTACTGTGGGCGCTCTTCAATTTGAGGTTATCGAGTACCGTTTGGAACACGAATATGGAGCAAAGTGTCGCTGGGAGCCTATATCTATCCACAAAGCGTGCTGGATAGAGAGCGATAATATCGAACAACTTGAGGACTTTAAGCGTCGTAAACACGCCAATATGGCTAAAGACAAGCACGATAGAGATGTTTTCCTTGCCGACACCAGCTACTCTTTGGCTTTGGCTCAGGAGAAGTTCCCTGATATCCGCTTCCATTTTACATCCGAATTTTAACAACATCAAACAATAAAGAGATATGAAAATTATTAACAGAATACTATTTTTAGGTCTATCTATACTTGCAATATCATGTGGAGGTGGAGCTCCAAAGAGTGTTGAGACAGAGTTTGTCGATGGCGTAGCTCAAGCTTTGGCAAATGGTGGAGAGATTGATTTTAACCACCTTAAGTGGACGCGTTCCCCTAAAGGCTATACCATTAATGACGGTGTAATAACCATTACCACCGAGCCTCACACCGACCTATGGCAGAGAACATATTACCATTTTCGCAATGACAATGCGCCTGTATTTCAGATGCAAACCGACCAAAAGTACTTTAGTTTTGTGGTTAAAACAGACTTCTCGCAGAGCAACCATCGCTTTGACCAATGCGGTATTGTAATGTATCTTGATAGTGAAAATTGGCTCAAAGGCTCTATAGAATATGAGAATGAGCAGTTTGAGCACTTGGGTAGTGTTGTAACCAACAATGGCTACTCTGATTGGGCAACAACAGCAATAGATGCAAGCGTTAAGAGTATGTGGTATCGTTTCTCGCGCCGCGCCGATGACTATTGTATAGAGTGTTCATACGATGGAGTGGAGTTTAGCCAGATGCGTGTTTGCCATATCCATGCGGGCGCTGAGCGTATCAGCTTCGGTATCTACGCCTGCTCGCCAGAGGAGTCATCATTTACCGCCACATTTAGCGATATGAAGATTACGGAGTGTATGTGGCGCGCTCACGACGGTCAGCAGCCCGACGAACTGTAATATTGGTATGATTTTGGAAATATCGGCAATTAAAATTTCCTAAATAATTGTCGATATGAAGCACAAAGAGAAAAAAGAGCTAACATCAGAAAATGGTCGTCCTATAGCCGACAATCAAAACACACAGACTGCGGGTATTCGTGGACCTGTGACGATGCAAGATCCGTGGCTTATTGAAAAACTTGCACATTTTGACCGCGAGGTAATTCCTGAACGCCGCATGCATGCCAAAGGTGCGGGAGCATACGGCACATTTACCGTTACAAACGACATTACAGCCTATACGCGAGCTTCAATTTTTTCGGAAGTTGGCAAGAAAACAGATTGTTTTGTGCGTTTCTCAACCGTTGCCGGCGAGCGCGGTGCTGCCGATGCGGAACGAGATATTAGAGGTTTCGCAATCAAATTTTATACCGATACAGGCAATTGGGACTTGGTAGGCAATAATACACCCGTATTCTTTCTGCGCGACCCGCTAAAATTCCCTGACCTCAACCACGCCATAAAACGCGACCCACGCACAGGCATGCGTTCAGCAAATAGTAATTGGGACTTTTGGACACTACTCCCCGAAGCTCTGCATCAAGTAACGATTACAATGTCGCCACGAGGTATTCCTGCATCATTCCGTCACATGCACGGCTTTGGAAGTCACACCTACAGCTTTTTAGATGCCAACAATCGCCGCACCTGGGTAAAATTTCATCTAAGAACATTGCAGGGCATCAAAAATATAACCGATGCTCAAGCAGAGGCTTTGATTGCCAAAGACCGAGAGTCACACCAACGCGACCTCTTTGAAGCTATTGAGCGTGGTGACTTCCCGCGCTGGAAGATGCAGGTACAGCTAATGTCAGAACAGCAAGCCAAAGAGTATCACATAAACCCTTTTGACCTCACAAAAGTGTGGTATCACGGCGACTTTCCGTTACACGATGTTGGTATCTTAGAACTCAATCGCAACCCCGAAAATTTCTTTGCCGAGACCGAGCAGGCTGCTTTTAACCCAATGAATATCATTGACGGCATAGGCTTTTCGCCCGACAAAATGTTACAGGGGCGATTATTCTCTTATGGCGATGCCCAACGCTATCGTTTAGGCGTAAATCACCATCTGATACCCGTAAATCGCCCTCGCTGTCCATATCACGCATATCATCGGGATGGACAAATGCGCACCGATGACAATGAAGGTCGCACAATATCATACGAGCCTAATAGTTATGGCGAGTGGCAGGATACGCCAGCATTAAAGGAGCCACCATTGCAAGTTAATGGCGAGGTCTATAACTATGACGAGCGAGAATTAGACAGCGACTACTACACGCAGCCAGGTAAGTTGTGGCGGTTGATGAGCGATGATGATAAGCTTGCCACATGTCAAAATACAGCACGCGCAATGGGCGATGCAGCTCTTTTTATAAAGCAGCGACATATTCGTAACTGCTACCACGCCGACCCAACCTATGGCGAAGGTGTTGCAAACGCTTTAGGGCTATCGTTGCCAGAGGCTCTTGCTGCCGAGGACCCCGCCCATCCATCCTGGGCGCTATAAAGGCAGACAACTCTTTTGAAAGTAAGGTACTTAAAACATACGAAGGATGAATAAAATTAACCCCTTTATTCATCCTTCGTACTCTTACAACTCCTATTTATTACTTTAGAGCGCGTCCATATTCTTTGATTGTTTCGTCACTATCACGACCTGGGACAGCCTTCCCTGTAGCCGCTTCTATTCGATTTAGTATTTGGATAGCTCTGTCGATAAAATATTCATCAAAATTATCACTCCTGAGATAATCTGGATTAGCCATGTGTGACTTTAATGCCAAATCTATAGTCTGTTGTGATAACTTTTTATTCTGCATTGTCTTAATATACTCACTTGGAGCTCGCCCTCCGATAGACCTATTGGTTCCGGCATAGATAGGTGTTTTGTTAATGACAGAGTTCCATTTTCTTTGTGGTAATTTATTGGCAATACAATACGCTTGAGGAAAGATATGATGTATATCTGTATCCTCTTCTAGATACGAAGCAATATTCATCTTATGACCGCTCATAAAATCTAAAGGCGAACTTTGCATTATCAATGCCATAACACCTTTATAGGCTGCACTATTACGCGTTTGCATAGAGAGTAGGCGTGTAGGTTGGAAATTAGCCCTGGCTACCGTATCAGGATATTTTCCCTCCTTTATCCACTCAAATATATCTACAATATCTAATGCAAATCTTGCCTCATTTGCCCCTCCATACAACTCACCAAACACTCCACACCAATACCATTGAGCCAATTTATCAATATTTGTACTCAATGAGAGGCTATTTGAGCCTGCTTTCGATTTGTCATAAGCGTATATTGCAGCTAAAGGTATTAATTGCGATGTATATGGAAGGTCATTACTCCGATAGATGCCCTGCTGAGCAAGGAACGATGCCGCATCAACAAAACCTCTAATCAAGCTATCCCTATTATTGCGATAGTCCTCAAGTTCTAATTTTAATATCTCCCTCTTTTTACAAGACACCGCCCCAGATATACCCTTTCTGTACTTTTGGTAGGTCACAAGCAAAGACATCGCCGCCAAAAAGTTGACCCCTGAAACATCTTTAAGTACATCTATCTTTTGATCAACCCACTCTTTATATATTTCATTCCAGTCAGCCCTAAGGTCATATTCATCCGCAGCAAATGTTGCCGTAACAAGTTCAAAGACCGTCAACGGCACACCTCCGGTATTTACATTCTCAAATATTTGACACACAGCCTCGCGAGGTGTATCTTTACCAAGTTCAATGACAGGAATTTTATATGCAATAATAGGCTTGATAACCTCTTCATAGAACTGCATAAATAGGGCACTTATAGCAGCATCGTGATGATAGTAATTATTAAGGTTAATCATCCAACGCATAATCTCACTCGTATCAAATACGATATTGAGCGGAAATATCAGGTTTTCAAACTCCTTTTCTTGGGTGGATAAATCAAGGGTTATCTCCCTGCCAATATTGGTGGTCAGTTTTTTTGTCTCCGGAATAGATATTATGGCATCAAGCCTATCAATATCGGTATCTAAAAACTTTCTAATATCTAAATAATAGTACCTATTGATTGTCTTGTCCTTATTGGTATCTAAGCGTGTTACTACAGGTATTTTACATCTAAATACTTGAAATAATGTTGTTAAACGCTGCTGTCCATCTAACACAAGCCATTCAGGTATTGTTTTCAAATTCGGGTCAACACCTGTAAATTTTCTATACTTAAACCTAATCGCATCTCCCCCATGGGCTAAGAACATAGCTGCTCCCATTGGATATCCAGATGTAATGCTCTCTATCAGTTTACATATTTGAGTATTATCCCATACCCAACTGCGCTGAAACTCAGGAAGTTGAGCCTTACCCGTTTCAACCATCTTCAAAAGTTCATCCAATGGCTCATCATGTGATTTAACAGACATAGTCTTACAAATTATGAGTATCAATACTTTATAATTAACACAAAATTAACAACAATTTATTAAATAACCAACAATAGATTTTCGCAATTACCCATAAGAATACGCAGCTACGGATTACTTTTCAGTAAGACTCCTCTGTTTTTAACAATCAACAAAAAAAGAGAAAAAGTCGAAACTTTTTCTCTACTTATCTCTTTGCCATTTTTGCTCCGCTATCAGAAACTCTTTCGGTACGCCTCCATCCATCGTGCAAACAACTCCTCTTCACGCTCCTTATAGGTTCTCATAACTACTTACTTTTTATACACCTTAAAATGATATTCCGAGTTCATCCCTACCAAGGCGTTATTGTCTAAGGTTTTTACCGTTTTTGTCCGGAGAATATCTTTGAGTAGCACGGGGGCTAATACACGCACCGAGTCGCCCATAGAGAGTCGTTTTTGTCGGAAATCAAACGATGGGTAGAGGCGGTACTCGAAAATCGAGTACTCCTTGTTGCGCTCTACCTCAACCTGCGTATGGTGCAGGGGTAGGGTGCGCATATACTTACTCTGCCACGAATCGACCTTCAACGCCACAGGCTCGACCTCAAAATCCTCATCGCCGATGATAATTCCGTAGTAGTCCTCAAAAAACTTCGCTGCATCGAACTTCTTAGGCAGTTTGAATTTGCGCTCGGTAGGCTCCAACGGTTATGCCGGGCACAGCACGCGGCACACTGCCGTGCTTGATATGCAGGTCGCTGGTGCAAATACTACCGAGCGTAATGCGCACAATAGCATCGCGAGGGCTTTGCAACTCGGGCCTCGGCTTGTCAATCAACTCGAACTTGCCGTGGGATATGTAGGTGTAGGCGAGCATGGTTATTTTGATCCAAATCTTTGCATAAAGAAATCTACCTCCATGATATCT
>JAZNTY010000072.1:0-8055 GCA_045592005.1 Alistipes sp.
CTAACACATAACTCCAGCAAAGGGCGTACGATTTGTACCGCCCTTTGCTGTTTTTATGTGCCGAGCATTGCATCTACCATATTTTGACAACAAAACATTTACAGTGAAAAGGTAGCATATGCTGCTGCATATCCCTTAAAAATCAGTGGTGGCTGTACGCTTTAGTACTATCTGCCACTGCTTTTTTGCGATGCACCGTATCTGGCATGCGTTGTTAGTGAGGTATAGACAAAAAAGCAAGCTACCCGAAAAGGATAGCTTGCAAAGTATTGAGTTTCTAAATATTAGCGGAGAGCAGCAAGGTTTACATCCTTAGCGGCCTTCTTAGCCAAAGAGGCATCCTTAGAAACAGCGCTCTCAAGAGCAGCCTTAGCGGTAGTCAAGTTACCCTCCTTAGCAGCGATTACAGCGCGGAGGTAGTCAGCCTTAGCAGAGTTGTCACCCTCAAGGCTCTTCTTAGCAGCAGCAAGGTTGCCGTCCTGAACCTGAGCAATAGCAGCGTTGTAGCCGTTAAGACCGTTTGCAGCAGAAGCATACTCGCCCTTAGCAGCAGCAACCAAAGACTTAACCTCTCCATTTGCACCCTTAGCATACTCCTCAGCCTTCTCGGTCTGACCCATAGCGAGGTAAACCAAAGCGTAGTTGTTGTTCAACTCAGCAGACTTGCTACCAGCCTTAGCAGCGTTGTCCAAAGCCTTCAAAGCACCTGCATAGTCGCCCTGGTTAGCCAAAGCGATAGCCAAGTTGTTGTAAGCGCGAGCGTCGCCATACTTCTCAGCAGCAACCTTCAAAGCAGCCTCAGCAACCTCTGGCTGAGCCTCAGCAATGTGGAGGAGCTCCTCAAGGGTAAGCTCAGCAGCGCGACCCTGCTTAACGAGAGCAGCCATCTCGGCGTCGGTCTTACCGGTAACATCGATAGTATTTACAAGCTGTGCACGACGAAGCTGAGGGAGAACATCGGTCTTAAGCGCCTTGAATACATTAGCAAGGTTCTTAATCTCCTTCTCACGCTCTGCTGAAGAAGAGTACATGCTCAACACCTGAAGAATGAGGTCTTTGTCCTGAATATCAGAAGCAGCAACAGCCTTCTGGAAGCCTTCCCAGTCCTCTCCATATGCAGCAGCGTCGATGTTCAAACCGCTATCCTTCAGAAGCTCTTGAACAGCCTCAAGACCACTCTGGCTACGCTTGCCAGCGAGCTTGTCGTTGAACTTCTCAGGACCATCTGGAGATGCATAACCGTTTACATAGAGGCTCTGAGCCACGCGGTCCTTACCCAAGTTGCCGTCTACAGTCTGCTTGAAAGCAACAACATCATCAGCCTGAGTTGCCTCCTTAGCGAGCTTTGAAGAGTTGATTTTGTAAACCAAGTCAGCAGTAACAACAGAAGTGGTAACATTCTTGTAGTTGTTAGACTCTGGAATCATAGCTGTAGCGAAGTCGAGGTCCTTCTGAAGGGTATTCAAACCTACAGCAACCTGCAAACCGCACTCGCTCTTAAGAGCGTAAGCCATCTCATCCTGCTTAGCAAGAACAGCGAGCTGGTTCTCAGTAAGTATAGCACCATTGTTGGCGTTAATGAGGGTAAACTCCTTGCACTTACCGCTCTTGCACTTAACCTCAACCAACAGTTTGAGCTGGCAAGCATCCATAGCTGGCTGATAGTCAAATACTACGCGACGAGAGATAGACAAAGCCTCGCCACTCTTTACAACCATACCGTTAGAGGCAACCTTCTCGCCTTGGAGCAGAAGAGTCTCGCCAGCTACAGCACCGCCCTCGAAGAAGAGAACAGGGGTAACCTTGAGTGATGCCTTCTTGTTGAAGTAATCAGCAGGAATTGTAGCTGAGATGTCAGCGGTAATCTTGCCATTGTTGAGTACCAGAACCTCTGGTGAGCAACTTACTTGAATAGCAGATGGGTCCTTAGCCATCTTCTTGAAGCAGTCGCAGCTTGAAAGTGTGAGGGCAGCAGCCACCACAGCAATCAGAGTCATAAATTTCTTCATATACACTATTTTATTAATTAAAGTTATTCTGTTCACAAATATAGCACATTTTTTTTGAATAAAACGCACATCGGCATTAAATTAGTGTGTGATATGTGAAAAAAAGTATAAATCAACTATTTTTTTCTGTTATAATACTCTTCTGATATAACTTTTTGGCGTCAATTGCATACTCTGTAAATCGGCACCAACGATATTTATCAACCCCTTTGGTTTTATGCCTAATGCATCAGCTCCGTTATATATTGCCCAACAGAGGCGCTCGGCAAGAGGTACGGCATCAAAGCACTTCAACTCCTCGATGATGGAGAGAGAATTGTTTGAGGCAAGGGAATCAGTACCGATGCATATATTCAATCCATTGGTGCGGAGCAACTCTACGGTTTGTGGCAGTGAACCCGATATGTATCTGTTAGAACGCGGACAGAGGGTCCAATATACGGGTGCTGAAAAGTGCCCCATTATCAAATCTATATCGTGCTGCGTTATGTGGCAGTTGTGGACCAACATAACTTTGCGATGGGTCGGTATGCTTTTGATAATGCGCTCCACCGGCGAACTGTAGTGGAGAAAATCGCACTCAAACCCCGCCTGACTATACCATTCGGCAAGAGCCCCATGACCCTCAAAGAGTTGTTGTTCTCCCTCAGACTCCTTGAAGTGTATCGTTAGCAGAGAGTCCCCATTGTGGCAGACTACATCCATATCGCCCTGTTGTATGGAGTATGTAGAGTGGGGCGTGAGCGAGGTATTGGGATTGAGGGTAAGTTGTTGACATAGAGCTAAGTTGCTATGCTTAAGCCCAAAGACCTCGGCAAATGAGTGGTACTCTATTTTGCTATTGGCTTTTACGGCAAAGGAGCTATGGTCGTTGACAATATCGGCGACAGCGCTGATGCCCTGTTCCCACATCTGCATATCAGCCCGTTCTAAGGCTGAGATACGCTCAGATTGGGTGTAATTGTCTCTCAAAGCTGCCATAGATGCAGCAAAGGTGCTGTAACCACCACCCTGAGGTATAGCTCCACAAAGGTATGATAACTCGCTGTGGCAGTGTGCGTTAACAAACGCTGGACATAGTATGCCGGAGTAGAATTCTACGCCCGGAGTGGAGTCTATATCGCTGCCGTAGTGGGTAATGTCGACAATCTGCCCTGTGCTGTCAACGGTAATCAGAGGACTTTTATAAAATCCTTGTCGTGTCAGCAGGTAGTGCGAGGCTATCTTGCGGGTGGTAGAAGAACACATCGTCAAAAATCTTTATATCTACATAGCTCTTAAAGAGTGAGTCTATAGCCATTTTTTCATCCGGAGTATACAAAATCTCAAGGTCGGTAATAGTAATGTCTATCTTGCGCATCTTGTTACGGCTGTCGGAAGGCTTAGCAAATGTTAAAATCAGTCGTTTAGCGGAGGTGTCGGCAGATATCGTACGACGGACGCTCTCCTCTGGACGCAGATTGTATGAGTAGTTGCTGCGGCGGCTACCATTGTGCTCTTCGATATGCATAGCGCCACGCAGTGTATTCTCAGTCGCTCCAAAGCGGTTATGCTGGTTGCGATTTTTTCTCTTCTTCTCCTCCTTGTTATATTTATATTTGTAGCGTACTGTATATGTTCCCTGCTGAAGTGGTTCGACGACCATAGTGAGTTTGTCTGTGTCGGCAAGTTTCTTAATCTCGATAAGCGAGTCGCGGCGAACTGTGCGTTTATAGCTCCTTATAGCGACATTCTTGATGGTATCAAGTACCACAACCTTGTGCTCATATAGTTTTGCAACCTCGGCAATCTGCTCCTCGGCCTCTTTGAGCACACGACCTAATTGGGCGCTCTTTCGGCGGGAGAAACTACCGATGGTATAGCGCAGGTCCTCCGGCGTGTAGCCATACCTCTCCAATATCGGCTCATAAATCTGTACTGAGTCAAGGTTTAGGTACTGTACGCCTATATAGGCATTGGTAAGATACGCCTCCTTAAAAATTAGAGCAAGGGTCTTATCGTCAATCTGCTTGCGTCGCGCACAGCCGACAAAGGCTGCAATAACTAAAATGGTGACTATAAATCTTCTCATATCTACCTCTTTATCATCGTATTTGCTGCTATCTGCGAGGCTGTCCACGCTACAGCAACAAAGGTTATAAATACCATAATTATATCTGTTATCATCAGCCGTACAGGGTAACTCTCGACCACAAAGTCGGCTGTAGGCATTGCTATAATGCCAAAGTGCTGCTGCACCAGAACCACTGCAATACCCATTACAGCGCCTATAGTGCCACCTATGCCTGAAATAAGTAAACCTTCGCGGACAAAGATGCCACGAATAAAGTCGTTATCAGCACCCATAGATAGCAATACTGCCTGCTGGTCGCGCTTCTCGACAATAAGCATAATAACAGCGCCTATAATCGAAAGCGAAGCTATCATCAGCACCAATAGTGCAACAAAGAACACCGCCCACTTCTCATAACGCATAATGGTGTAGAAGAGGGCATTTTTCTCCTCGCGTGTAGTTACGGTAACCTCACTTCCCAAACTCTGTTTGAGATGTTGGCTTACACTCTCAATATCGCCGTTGCAGCGGATATAACCCTTAACAGCGCCCTGTCCGAATAGCTTTGCTGCTGCACGATAGGGTACTATCGCCGTGCCTTGCAACATCTGTGAGGTGCGGATAATGCCTCCGACAGCTAAACGATGGCTATTGAATGAATTTACGGGTACTATTGAGCCAATGCTCCCACCATTTGGGGCAAGTAATGATATGTAGGTTGCCGAGGTGGTGTAGATGCCCAGAACCTGTGTCACATCGTGTGTAAGTATGGCGTAGTCTATCTCCGAGAGTGTTAGATGCGTAGAACCTTGCACCTTTTTGGTGTCAAGCGGCATAATATCGAAGTAGTTATCCTCCACGCCACGCACCTTGATAGCCATCTTGCGCTTGTCGGATAGTGCCAAAGCCTCCGCCTCGATAACCCAGCTAAGGCTTTCCACGCCCTTGACAGCCTCTATGCTCTCTCTGAGCTGTGGATTGGGGGCGGTTGAGAGTAGTACCTCTATATCGGCATCACTTTGAGCATAGAGACGCTTGACTATCTGCTCAAAGCCGTTGAATACCGATAGTAGGATAATCATCGCTGCCACAGGTATTGCCACAGATATAAGACTCACGCCGGCAATAATATTTATTACCGAGTGCGAAGAGCGCGAAAGCAGATATCTGCGGGCAAAGAACCACTGCATAACAGACTACTCTTTGTGTTGGTCCTGATTGAGCAGGTTGTCTATATTCTCGATATACTCCAACGAGTCATCTACAAAGAACTGCAACTCAGGGATAGATTTTACCTGATTGCGCATACGATTTCCCAATATGCCGCGGATTGCACGATTTTGCTCTGTCAGAAACTCCAAAGTGGTCTGAGCCTTGTTGAAAGGGAAGACGCTGACATATACCTTAGCATACGCAAGGTCAACCGATATGCGAACGGTTGTTACTGTTACCAATGTGCCACGCAGAGCAGAGGAGTATTCACGCTGGATAATCTCCGCAATATCGCGCTGTATCTGCTTGGCGATTTTCTGTTGTCTTGTGTTTGTATTCTCCATTATAGTCCAAATTTTATAACCTCTTTATCTCTCTTTGGCGGCTTGTAGAACCAACTATCGAAACCTGTCTTGTTGAAGCGCCAACCGACCTTGAAACTTATTACCAGGTTGTCTAACGGCGAACGAAGTGGGGTATACCAAAATGGGTTCTCGCCAGGGTTGTCTATCTGGTCCAAGCCGTTGTCGTAATATTTGTTACGGTTACGCATAATATCCGAGTAACCAAAGTCGTAACGCACGCGCACGCCAAATTCTATCTGCTTGATAAGTATATCTATACCTCCACCACCGGCAAGACCGTAACTTAAGCGATTGTCGCGTTCGCTACGCATCTTATACTTGCCCTTGACAACATCTACTCCGCCACCGCTGACCGAGGCAAAGGTGTAGGGCTCACGGTTCTCAAAGGTTGCTGCAAAGTTATAACTAAAGGTCACAGCAGCCTCAAGGTAGACTCGCAGGTGGTTCTTAAAGAGGTAAAAGTGTGGCTGCCACACGATAGGCACCATGAGGGTGTTATAGTTACGGCGGTAGTATTTGTAGTCCTTCTTATCTTCATAGATAGAGGCATATGGCGCATATGAAAAGCCACGCTGCATCCAATTTAGGTCTATACCAAAGCCGCCAACAAAGCGAGGCAGACAGTAATAACGCCAACTTATGCCCGACTGCCAAGTACCCCATATCGGACGAGTCTCTTGTGCCGGATAGAGTCGCGAAGTAGCCATGCCGCAGCCTGTGGTTAAAGCTACAGTGTGCTGAGCCTTAGCTGTAGTGGTAGCAAAAGCTAAGAAAAGAGTAAATAGTGATATATGTAATAGTCGTTTCATAATCAGTAGTTTAGAAAAGTTGACCGGTGCCTCCTGAGCCGCCCATCATACCGCTCATTCCACCCATCATTCCACCCATGCCGCCCATCATGCCGCCCATACCTCCCATGCCGGAGTTGTTCTGGTTGTTGCCGTTTTGGGTCTTTTCAAGTTGTTTCTTCTGCCACTCCTCAAAGAGCTTTTTGAGGCGTGAGGACTCCTTATCCTCAAGAATTTGGATAAGGTTCTCCATAGTCATAGGCTTAAATACCTTAGACATATCGATATCTATCTCGATATCCCAATTAGCCTTTGTGGCGAAGATATCCTCGCCCGTATCGTTAATAAACATCTCGGCACGCTCTGGTTGCAGGCGCTCAACAACATTGCCGGCATCCCATTGACCATTACCATTGGTATCCTCTATTACGCGTATGCGAATTTCTCCTGGAGCGACATAATTTATCAAGTGTGTACCAGACTTAACTCCCTTGAGCTCCTGCTGAGTTT
The DNA here is from genome assembly GCA_045592005.1 of Alistipes sp. Taxonomy (GTDB): domain Bacteria; phylum Bacteroidota; class Bacteroidia; order Bacteroidales; family Rikenellaceae; genus Alistipes. The sequence continues at coordinate 6,938 of JAZNTY010000072.1, forward strand.
TACTGGAGGAGTCTGTCTGCTGGATGATATAACTCTTGCCTTTCTCGCCTTTGATATTGAGAACTATCTTGGAGTACTTCTCAGGGTCAAAGGTGCTGAATGAGGAGCTGATAGAGTCGTTCTGGAAACCCATAATATCGGTCATGGTGCCCTTTGGAATATAGAAACGGTACTTTGTTGCCGGCTCCCACTTTGCGCGTACAAAGTAGCGACCAATATGCATAGTGTCGCGGACAAAGTGCTTGTTAACCTCAGTCTCGGTAGGTTTGCTTTCGTTACCGCTGAGCTTGTAGAGCTTGACCGCTGTGGAGTCAAATGCCACTAACGGGTAGTCGATAGTTATATCGAAACCATTTTCAGGGTTTATCTCGCTCGATGCAGAGCTCTTGAACTTAAATGGATTAGCTTTCTGCGGAGGGGTATATTCACGACCCTCCTCTTCAGCCTTCTTGCGCTCCTTCTCCTCCTTTTCACGCTCGCGCTGTTCCTCCTTGCTCTCAATCTTCTTCCACGCAACCTTTATAGGCTCTGTGGTAGCTACATATTGGCGTATAGAGTCGTGGCGGTAGTAGGTTATTTGACCCTTGATAGTATCGGGCAACTCCTGCTCAGGGACATTGAGCCATAGGTTTAAGGTATCCTTTCCCTTAGTGCGCGGGTCGAAGATAATCTTGTCCGACGGTATGGAGTCGAGCTTCAGAGAATCGATTTGTGGAAGGGCAGTGTTGAAGAAGAGTGTTATCTGCTTGCAATCTACGCGCTTAGCTTCAACAAGGCGCTGACCCTTGAATGCCTGGTCGGTAAACATTCTGAAGTAGAGTTGTGGGTCTGCCGAAGGGTAGTGACGCAGAGAGTCGAACCATATAGCAAAAGGTGGCAATTCGGCGGGGTTATAGGCGGAGTCGAGGATACCGACAAGGTCTGTACCTGGCTCATACATCTGATTGTCATTTTTATCGCCAATAGCGTAGATGCGATACTTTACAGGCTTGAGATTTTGGGCTATAAAGATACCGTTGTTCTGTGCGCGGGCTATAACATCGGGCTTGCGATTAAATATTGTCGAGTCATAGTCTGGAGTATCAGGAAGTGAGTCAAGGATGTAGAACCACAAGAAG
>JAZNTY010000073.1:0-8026 GCA_045592005.1 Alistipes sp.
GACAACGCACGCTCATTTGAGTATCCTGTAATTATCCGCGCCGTAAATACTGTAGACGCAATGACAGCGACTATTGAGCGCGTAGATTGGGATATCCTCTGCCGTATCACAGACCGCATTCTTGCCGAGGTTAAGAATGTAAACCGCGTCTGCTACGATATGTCTCCAAAGCCAAACGCCACAATTGAGTGGGAGTAAGCCTTTGTATAGAGTTCTTTCTCTTGCTAATAGGCTTAACACAATAACTATGAAATACTAACTTGAGCCGATGAAAGTCGGCTCTTTTTTGTAATAATACTATGAAAATCGCTCTTGTTCAAACCGATATTATCTGGTGCGACATAGAGGCAAATATCGCCCGCGCCGAGGAGTTGATTGCAATGTCTGAAACTGCCGACCTTTATATCCTACCAGAGATGTGGAGTACAGGCTTTGTTATTGAGGGTCAAACAGTTGCACAGACAGAGGAGGAGTGCAATGCTCTGCAATGGATGGTTGCAACAGCAAGACTTCGCAATTGCGCTTTGTCCGGTTCTTTGGTTATACGCGAAAATGGGAGGCTCTACAATCGTCACTATTTTGTAACCCCTGAAGGTATTGCTGCACGCTATGACAAACACCATCTCTTCCGTCTTGGCGGCGAAACAAAGCGATTTACAGCAGGAGATAAAAGAGTTATCGTAGAGTGGAAAGGTGTGAAGTTCTTGCTACAGACTTGTTATGATATTCGATTTCCCGTCTTTGCCCGTAATCGCCTAATTGAGGGTAGATATGAGTATGATGCCATTATCTATGTAGCCTCCTTCCCTACAGCCCGCGCTGAGGTTTGGCGCACACTGTCAAAAGCGAGGGCTATTGAAAACGAATGTTTTGTGGCAGCAGTGAACCGTACGGGAGACGATATATACTGCAACTACTCCGGAGGCTCTATTTTGATTGATAGCTTCGGGGATAGCATTACGCAGTGTGGTACAACAGAGGAGATTAAAGTTACTGAGATTGATATAGAGGAGCTAAAAGTTCGTCGCAAACGCTTCCCGACACTGCGCGATAGCGATTTGTTCGATTTGCAATAAATTATTATATTTGCGCAAAACTATAAAGACCTATAGTGATGAGGAGACCTAAGTATAATTCGGAGTCAAAACTATTTTGGATTATTGGAATAGGTATTTTTGTCTATTGGGGTGCCGCATATCCAACTTTAGGCAATATTCTTACCTACATTTTTGACAAATTAGAGCCTGTCGGAGTGGTTATAGATAAATATACAAACATCGCCATAGACTATATCAATGCTCAAAACGACACAGAGATAAATAGGCTTGTAAATCGCGTACTTTTAGGTTGTAGTTGCCTTGCGCTTGTACTCTCTGTAGTGTATCGTTTCGCACTAAAAAAGGTTGCAGCTGAGCGTTATTATACCGCTGAGTTGAACTCTCTTATGCACGATGCCGGAATAAGCGTACTTCTGACACTCTTTGCGCATAATACTGTGCATTGGTGGTCAATTATTGCAGTTCCTATCTTTGCTTTTATTATTCTCTATCCACTGTTGTATATCCCGTATTACAGATATTTTAGATGGGTATATGATTTACCTTATATCCTCATTGTTGTCAATCTTGGGCTTACAGTAGCCTTCATACAATTCGGAGGAGCAACCCTTTTGGGCAAAATACTCGGTATTATCTGTACCATATTTGCCGCTATACACTTTGTAGAGCATACCAGACTTAGCTATTGTCCTAAGTGTAAAAAATATACCAACTTAGACACCCTCTGTATAGTGGATAATACAAAAATAAAAGAGTGGAAAGATGGCACAACAAAACAAGTAGCAACAGGCTATACAGATACATATAAAGTTGATAGCCACGGAAACAAAACATTAGTATCAAGAGTTGCCACAGGCTATGAAACCGTTGAGGTGGTATACCGACGCATCACCCACACATGGTGGTATAAATACACCTGCCCTTGTTGCAATCACTCATGGGATGAAAGCGGAGTTGAAGAAGAGTAAACTTAAATAAATGTAATAATTTTTACCTAAAACTTAATTTCACAAGAAAACACTGTATGAAAATTGATATAGGAACGCTCATATCGCGTATAGTATTTGTCATCGTGGTTGTTGGTGGTTGTTGGTGGGCAACATCATCTGGAAAGATTGATGAATTTCTTGAGACAACACCCCCTTTATGGCAGGATGTAAGTGATAATACCACGCAGAGTGTTGAGAAATTATCATCGGATGAGTATGGTAAGATATACAACTATTTCCTTTTAGTATGTAGCGCTTTAGCCCTTGCCCTATCAATACTCTACCTCTTTATTTTCAAGAGAGTAGCCGTCAGGCGTAATACCACAGATGACCTATATGGACTTGTTACAATGTCTATAATATCTGTTGCGCTGACCTGTTATATAAGCAACTCTATCAATTGGTGGAAAATTCTTGCAATACCTCTCTTCTGCTATGTCTATATCTATCCACTATTTTATCTACCTTATTACAGATATTTAAGGTGGGTAGCAGCCGATTTGTATGCCTTAATAGGATTTTTATTAGCCGGTTTACATCTTGTATTATTTTCAGAAGATAATCCAGGATTTATAGCAACAATACTATTGCTTATCAGTACAGGCTTGGCATATTGGTTTTTTCATACACACTATAGACGAGAGTCTTGTCCAAGTTGCAAGAAACATGTCAATATTCTGCACACCGACCATCATATAAATTCAAAATATGTCAATTACAAAGATATTAAAACTAAGGCAGCAACGGGTTATAAAAACACATACAAAGTTGATGGCTACGGAAACAAAACATTGATATCAAGTGTCGCTACAGGTTGGGAAACTATCTTCTACACAAACAAGATAACCAGAACAAACTTTACAGACCACTTCAAATGCCCAAATTGTGGTTATAAATTTACTAAGCAGGATTTCATCGAAGAGACAAAGAGATTAGGCTACAAACAGCGTGAATAGATAGCCGGAATAAATAGCAGCAGAAATTTAGATATTTTTTAACTAATAAATTAACACAATGAAAAAATTTTTAACAGCTATGGGACTTTTTTCCCTTGCTCTGACATCTTGCACAGAGCAGCCAAAGGAGGCGGCTTGGATTGTTGACAAGTTTGACGACATCAAGGTAATTCGCTATGAGGTACCTGAGTTTGAGAACTTGCCACTCAATGAAAAGTTGCTGATTTATTATCTTGCCGAGTCGGCAAAATGTGGTCGAGACATTATGTTTGACCAGAACTTTAAGTACAACCTTACTATCCGTCGCGCATTGGAGCAGATTTACACAACTTATCAGGGCGATAAGAGTGCTGCTGACTTTGTAGCTATGGAGAAGTATCTGAAGAAGGTTTGGTTTGCAAACGGTATTCACCACCACTACTCTAACGACAAGTTCGCTCCAGAGTTCTCTCGCGAGTGGTTTGCAGAGCAGCTCAAGGGTGTTGACACCGGTGCAGTGAGCCACGAGGAGCTTATTGAGGTTATCTTCAACCCAGCACTCTACGCTTCACGCCTTAACCAGACCGCTGGTGTAGATATGATTACTGCCTCAGCAGGCAACTACTATGAGGGTCTTACACAGGCTGAGGTTGAGAAGTTCTACAACAAGATGATTGATCCAAAGGACCCACGCCCAATCTCTTATGGTCTTAACTCAAAACTTGTAAAAAAGAATGGTAAGATTTACGAGCAGACCTACAAAATTGGTGGTATGTATACTGAGGCTTTGGAGAAGGTTGTATATTGGCTTGAGAAGGCTGAGGCTGTTGCCGAAGAGCCACTCAAGACAACTATCGGTCTTTTGATTAAATACTACAAGAGCGGCGATTTGCGTGACTTTGACGCTTTCAATATCTCTTGGGTGCAGGATACACAGTCAAATGTTGACTTTGTAAACGGCTTTACAGAGACCTACGGTGACCCTCTCGGTTTCAAAGCATCTTGGGAGAGCGTGGTAAACTTTGTTGACAAGGCTGCTTGCGCTCGCACTCAGATTATCTCTGACAACGCACAGTGGTTTGAGGACCACTCCCCTATCAACCCTGCATATCGCAAGCCTGTTGTTAAGGGTGTATCTGCAAAGGTTATCACCGTAGCTATGCTCGGCGGCGACTGCTACCCTGCAACACCTATCGGCATTAACCTACCTAATGCAGATTGGATCCGCAAAGAGTACGGTTCAAAGTCTGTAACTATTGACAACATCACCTACGCATATAAGAAGGCTGCACAGGGCAACGGCTTTGCAGAGGAGTTTGTTCTTCGCGCAGAGGACCGCGAGCGTATGGAGAAGTGGGGCAAACTCTCTGACGATTTGCACACCGACTTGCACGAGTGCTTAGGTCACGGCTCTGGTCAGCTCGCTCCGGGAACAACCGGCACAGAGCTCGGCTCATACTCTTCTACCCTTGAGGAGACCCGCGCCGACCTGTTTGCTCTCTACTACCTCGGCGATGAGAAGCTCGTTGAGATTGGTCTTATCCCAACACTTGATGTTGCAAAGGCTCAGTACGCTTCTTACATTATGAACGGTATGATGACCCAGCTCTCTCGCATCGAGCTTGGTAAGAATGTTGAGGAGTCGCATATGCGTAACCGCAAGATGATTGCCGAGTGGTGCTACGAGAAGGGCAAACAGAACAATGTTATTGAGTGGGTTGAGAAGGATGGCAAGAAGTACATCGTTGTAAACGACTTTGACGCCCTCCGTAAACTCTTTGGCGATATGCTCTATGAGGTACAGCGCATCAAGAGCGAGGGCGACTATGAGGCTGGTAAGGCACTTGTAGAGAACTATGGCGTTACTGTTGAGCCAGAGCTTCACAAGCAGGTTCGCGAGCGTTACTACGCACTTGGCATTGAGCCTTATGGTGGTTTCGTAAACCCTGAGTACCAGATTGTTGAGAAGGACGGTCAGGTTGTAGATGTAGTGGTTAGCTACCCTGCAAACTATACCGAGCAGCACCTCCACTATTCAAAGGAGTACTCATTCCTGCCATCTATCAACTAATTGGAATAGCGACTATTCAACAAATTGTTGATAACATAGCATATGAAAGTCGGTAGTGCTACCGACTTTCTTTGTATCTTTACACCATGATAGTATCATTTACCGGGCACCGTAGTTTTCCAAAGGAGAGAAATGACCGACTCTATACCGCAATAGAACAACTTGTGGCAGAGGGTTGTCACACCTTTCTTTGTGGTATGGCTGAGGGGTTTGATATTGCAGCAGCAGAGGCGGTTTTGCAGATAAAAGCCAACGGAGCCCCTATAAAGCTTATATGTGTCATACCTTTTCACAACCATAGGACAACTTTAGATTACAACAATAAACTTCGCTATGATGCTATATGCATAGATGCCGATCAGATTATATTTACAGCTCAAGATTACTATCATGGAGTATACAATCTGCGAAACGACTACTTGGTCGACAATGCCGATATTATTCTATGCTACTACTCCGGTAGGATACGCAGTGGTACAGGTTATACAGTAGCCAGAGCTCTAAAAAATCGCAAGAGAACTATAAATATCTACGCCGACGGCGAACAAATCAAATTTTTCGGCTAAATTATACTGTAATAAATCAAAAAAAGTGTTATCTTTGAACGATTTTTGAATACAATCATCAAACTATAAAAGTAAACAACTATGAAAGAAGCTATTGCAATTCTTACCGGCGGTGGTCCAGCACCAGGTATGAATACCGTTGTCGGCAGTGTGGCAAAGACATTCCTTGCCAAAGGTTATCGTGTTATCGGTCTGCACTATGGTTACTCAGGTCTTTTCAACCCTACTCCTCGTTATGAGGATTTGGATTGGTTCAAGGCTGACTACATCTTCAACCAGGGTGGTTCTTACCTGACTATGAGCCGCTTTAAGCCAACAAATGAGGACTTCGAAAAGAACTTCAACCTCAGTTTCTTCACTGAGAACAATATCAAGTTATTGGTAACTGTTGGTGGCGATGATACTGCATCAACAGCAAACCGCATCGCTAAGTTCCTTGAGGCTAAGCAGTACCCTATCTCAAATATCCATGTACCAAAGACTATTGACAATGACCTGCCTCTTCCTGCTGGCTCTCCAACCTTTGGTTACCAGAGCGCAAAGGAGGGTGGAACTGTTATCGGTCGCGCTGTTTATAACGACGCTCGCACATCTGCAAACTGGTTTGTTGTTGCTGCTATGGGTCGCTCAGCTGGTCACTTGGCATTCGGTATCGGTTCAGCTTGCCACTACCCTATGATTGTTATCCCTGAGATGTTCAACAAGACCACAATCACTGTAGAGAAGATTGTAAACCTCGTTGTTTCAGCTATCATCAAGCGTAAAATCATGGGTATTGAGTATGGTGTTGCAATGATTTCTGAGGGTGTATTCCACAGCCTCTCTGACGAGGAGATTGCAAAGTCTGGCGTACACTTCTCTTATGACGACCACGGTCACCCAGAGCTTGGTAAGGTATCTAAGGCTCACATCTTTAACGAGATGCTTGAGAAGAAGGTAAAAGAGCTCGGTCTTAAGGTTAAGTCTCGTCCTGTAGAGATTGGTTACGAGGTTCGTTGCCAGACCCCTATTGCATATGACCTTGTATACTGCTCACAGCTCGGTATGGGCGTTTACAAGCTCTTTAGCGAGGGTAAGACCGGCTGTATGGTATACATCAGCCAGGAGGGTTATGTATCTCCACTATACTTGAAGGATCTTCAGAACGCAGATGGCAAAATTCCACCTCGTTTGGTAGATATCAACTCTGATAAAATTCAGCAGGTTATCAACAATGTTATGCACTACATCACAGCTGAGGACTATGAGGCTGCTAAGAAGTATGTAGCAAACCCTGAGGCTTACGACTTCCACAAAATTTTGGAGTGGTAGTACATCTAATCAATAAACAATAAGCTGGCTAAAATAGATTTTTAGCCAGCTTATTTTAGTTAGCGACAAGAGATACCTCACATAACGCCAAAATTATACATGGCGAAGTATCTCATCCAACCCGTCAAAGTGACACTTATAGTCCTCAAGGGAGCGGTTAATAATCTCTTGAGCCTCCTCACGACCATAGATATCAACGATTTCCACCTTCTTAGCTTTTTCACTATCCGGCATATCCTTATATGTAAGGAAGTAGTGTTTAAGACGGTTTACAACGCCCTTAGGGAGCTCTGAGATATCGTTATAACTACTATATGTTACATCATGACGAAGGACTGCGATAATCTTATCGTCCGCCTCATTACCATCAAGCATACGGAAACCTCCAATAGGTCGTACCTCGACAATGATATCACCATGGACAATATCTCGCTCTGTAAGTACACAAATATCAAGGGGGTCGCCGTCGCCCACAATATCTACACGGCTACTCTGCTGCATACAATACTCTGCGACCTTATCGCCACAAAAACTCTGCGGTACAAAGCCATAGAGCGCCGGAACAACATTGGAGTACTTCTGTGGACGGTCAATCTTTAGATAGCCGCTCACTTTATCAAGCTCATACTTAACAGTATCTGTAGGTACCATCTCAATAAAAGCAGTAATAATGTCAGGGGCATTTTCGCCCACCTCAATACCATGCCACGGATGCGATTTGTAACGCAAACCCATAAGTCGGGCAATAGGATCGTTGATTTTATTTCCCATATCTCGAAAATTTAAGAAATCTCTATAATTGGCATCTAGAATAAGACAAAGTTAATCTTTTTTAGTCGAATTTCCAAATTTTATTACAGCAGGTATTCAAAAAAACTCCGGCAATGGACTACACTAAACCATTGCCGGAGTTTTATATTAGTGGCAGCAAAGAGCGCCTTTTATTAGCAAAACACTATTTGTAAGGTTCTACAAATATGTAGAACACCAACGGAGTATATGGCATAATCTCTGTTTTAATAGTTGTGGTGGTTTCGCTATAATCGTAGTAGTTATTATAGCCTCCATAGTAGTTGTAATAGTTGTAGTAACTATA
>JAZNTY010000074.1:0-6358 GCA_045592005.1 Alistipes sp.
AGGGGTATGTTATAAGGGAGATATAGCAGGACTATGCATATAGGCTATTTTACCTCTGTAAATCGACGCATTATTCTGCCCTTACGGTCGAGAATTTTAGCGATAGTAGCATCTATATATCGTTGAATATCAGCCTTTAGCAATTTATAGAGCGGACAGGAGGTATAGTTCTCATTATCGAGCAGCACATCGCGAATAGAGCGCAGAGTATTCTTATAGTTACTCATCTCGTTATTTAGGGCAACGCCCTCCTTTGACGAGGCGACAATTTTTGCAATAGACATTTGGCGCAACTTTTCGCACACATCGTGCAAAATAATCATAACCACATTGTCCATAAGTGTATGACCGTGCATAAAAAGATAGGTCAGCTCCGGTTCTACACCTTTTTTGCGCAGATAGGCATCAAAACGCTCCATATCGGCAGCCATATCGGGGTGTTCTGTACGAAGTGCGCACTCTCGTCGTTCCACTTGGCGAGCGAGCCACTCGATAGTATTTCGTCCGTTGTTAGGGATATCCAAATAGTTGAGTCTTACAGCAGCTTTGAAGTCGCAAAGTGGGAATACATTCTCCGTATGACGACTTGCTGAATAGACATACCACAAAAAGAGCGGGTGTATGGTACGCGAATAATCAGCCATAAATTGTTCAAAACTGAATATACGCGCATCGTTCTTAGTAGCCTTTACGCAGACATTATGGAGCGAGGGGGCATAACAGAGGTAGTTCTCTGTAGCATAGGCGTAGGTATGAAACATATACGGATGTTCAACGATAGCCTTACTTTGCTCATCATCCTCACTAAGCAAGTAATCAAAATCCGAGTCCATACACAGCAGCAGGCTGTCTGAGGCTTTATCGGCACTATTTATAAGCACCTTTTTACCCTTAGGCAGGTCTTGGCGCGTAGGTACCGATATCTCAAAACGCAAATATGGGTTGGTAAAATTATCGAAAATACCACGCCAGAACGCTACATCCTCATACCCTTCGACGAAGACCTTGACAACCACTCTGCCATCATCCACGCGAAGTGGTTCAGGGAGTGTAGCCAGGTCAACCTTGTCAGATAAAAGTGCGCGAGAACGCATCTTCTCAATCTGTTTTTGCTGCCGTTTAAGGCTATTTTCAGCTCTTCTGCCCATAAGTTTAACATTTCGGTGTAACAAATATAGTCCAATATCCTCAAATCTGCAAAATAATGATTACTTTTGCATCGTTAATTGCGAACAAGTTGTATTACAACTTCTCGTTAAACAGTAAGTTATGAACGATTGGAAGTCCCGATTGGGTGTGGTATACTCGACCAACCCCGATTTTGAGTACGACAATGGCGAGTCGGAGCAGGTTGACACGCTGCCTAATGGACAGCAGAACCTGCGCGTATGGCGCGACACTCACGGTCGTGCAGGTAAGGTTGCAACAGTAGTAAAGGGTTTTGTAGGTAGCGAGGATGACCTTACAGAGTTAGGCAAGACTCTAAAGCGCAAGATAGGCGTTGGTGGCTCTGTAAAAGATGGTCAGATAATTATCCAGGGCGAGAACCGCGACCGCGTATTGCAGATATTGCTTGAGTTGGGTTACAACCGAACAAAGAAGGTATAGTTATGAGAAGAATTACACTTACCGTTGTCTGCACGCTGCTTATATGCTGTTCTTTATCGGCACAAAAGCTCAGCCGCAAGAAACTTATCGGCATTATTGAGCAGCTTAACGGTCGTATAGAACAGTTAGAGAAGAGAGTTGATGGGTGCGTAACAAGGTCTATGCCTACAGACCCGAATTGGGAGAAATGGCAGGATGTGCGTTACAACTACGGCTTTAACACCTCAGAGCAGCCAATATACAACACCGTAGATGGGGTCTTTGAGAGTACTACAATGTTTTCTGTACGCGGTGGCAGAGGGCGTTGGAACAACTCTACCGACAAGCCATATACCACATTTGTGGACGGCGGGCATCTCTTTGAGGGGTGGAATGGCAGCGAGAGTTGTCGACTAACTATGCTTATAGGCAAGCAGGCTCCTGATATTGCCTGCATACAAGTATACTCGCCAAAGGGTCTATATGCTCCAAAGCGCCACTTCGGATGGGTCAAGATTGGTTCCGACGATGCTAAGGAGGGTGTCGACTTTGGTCGTCGCTGGGCTATATCATTTGTACCCTTTACATTGGGCAGCTTTAATGTCGCGCCTACAACAACCTATTACAACAACAGCCAAATAGGTTCTACAGCAGTACCCATTGGCACCTTATACTACGACACAAAATTAGGCAAGGTGGGCTGTTTTACCTCTGAAGGATGGAGGTATATAAAGTTTGAAGATTAACCGAGATGAGAGTTTTCAGAGGCATAGTTATCATCATAGCAGTACTATTCTGCTTTGGCACCTCTTCGGCACAGTACTACTCTTGGGGTGCCGACCCTGAGAATTTGGCGTGGCGTAAGATTAAGGATAGCAAGATATCTATCATCTATCCCGATATTGCCACTTCGCTGGGGTATCGTATGATGCACTATGTCAAGGCTGTGCAGCCCTCGATAGATTTCGGTTTCCGGTATGGGGCTATGGATATACCCTTTGTTCTCCATCCTGAAAATATGGCTTCAAACGGTCTTGTAATGTGGCTCCCAAAGCGTGTGGAGATAATTACAGCACCATCGGTAAACAGCTATTCTATGCCGTGGCTTAAACAGTTAGCTGCCCACGAATATCGCCACGCGGTGCAGTACAACAACATAAACCACGGCTGGGTCAAAGCGTTCAGCTATATCCTCGGTCAGCAGAGTTCAACCATAGGTCTGCTCTTTATGCCTCTATGGGGTATTGAGGGCGATGCTGTGGTTTCCGAGACCGCCATGTCCACCTTTGGTCGTGCGTTACAGCCCTCCTTCACGCTACACTACCGCGCTAACAAGGACCAAATGCTCAAGCGCCGAAATCTTGACAAGTGGTTTTGTGGCTCCTATCGAGAGCATATCCCCGACCACTACCACATAGGCTACCAGATTACCTCCTTTGCCAACACAAAGTACAATGAGAATATCTGGGATAAGATTGTCAACTATGCTGTGCAACATCCCTATGTCTTTGCCACCACCTATGTGGCGATGAAAAAGTTTTATAACACCTCCACCACAGCCCTCACGCGACAAACTTTTACAGACCTGAACAGATATTGGTCATCACTGCCTCAAGTGGAGGACTCTGCCGAGCGCGTAGTCGTACCTAAGCAGCGCAGCTACACCACATACAGCCATCCGCTCTTTTTCGGCTCTCGTACCATTATATCGGTCAAAGAGTCGTTAGACAAGCCTGCCGCCATAGTCCGTACAAACATCGAAACAGGCGAGGAGCAGCGCATCTGTTATATCGGAAGCCTCTCTACCCGACCAACCATCCAAAATGGTCGTATCTGGTGGACCGAATATCGCCGCTCTATGCTCTATCAGCAACGCGTGAATTCACGCCTCTGTTATGTCGATATTGACAAAGGAACAACACATACAGCTCCGAAATATCGCAATGTCCTCTACCCTACCGCCACAGATAGTTCCCAGACTATCGCTTGGGTGGAGTATCAACCTAATGGTACCTATTGCATCTGCCAGGGTAATACTAAACAGCGCAGTGTAGTTGCCTTTATAGCTCAAGGCACTGAGATACACTCCTTAGCGTGGGATAATGGTACAAGATACCTCTACTTTATCGCCACAGATGACAGCGGACAATGGATAGGCAGAGTCAACAACGACGGCTCAACAAGCCAAATAACAAAGGGTGCCTATACTACCATATCGGACCTCAAGGCGCACGATGGCATTCTCTACTTCGGCTCAATAGCCACCGGCAAAGACGAAGTACACGCCTACAACCTTGCTACCAAAGAGCAGTATTGTCTCTCCGAGTCCAAATATGGTTCCTTCTCCCCTGCGCCGACTTTTGACGGGCGTGTAGTGATGACCTCCTACGACAGCAATGGTTATCAACTCGCCATACAACAGATAGACAGCACCAAATTACAGCGTATTGAGTATAGTCCAAAACCTAAAAATGTAGTCAATCCCGCTCGTAAGCAGTGGAATGTAATCAATTTAGACAAAGTATCTTTCAGTGGTGCCGACTCGGTGGCAACTGCCAACAGTCACCGTTCACGCCGCTACTCTAAGTTTACCCACCTATTTAACATCCACTCATGGGCTCCAGCATCATACGACCCTTTTGAGATTACCGAAGAGGGAGCTATGAACTTTAACCTCGGCGCCACGATTATGTCCCAGAGTCTACTCTCCAACACCGAGGGTTTTGCCACTTGGGGCTGGAACAAAAGCAATGGACACTTTATCAAAGGCACCATTCGTTACTACGGCTTGGGAGTCAATCTCTCCGTCAGCGGCTCATACGGTGGTAGGCAGCAGATGTATACCGCCTATACATACGAAAAGAACCCGGAGAGTGGCAAATATGAGATAGTCTTTCCGGAGGCTCCACAGCAGAAGCGCTACTACAATATCAATGCCTCTGCCTCTCTGCCTCTATATCTACAGCAAGGTTACCACACCCGCATGGTGGGCATAAATATAGCATGGAGCTACTCTAATGGCTTAGTAGCAAAACTCGACAGACTCAAAGTTGAGGGTGGACAGATTACTAACTTAGCCAAAATTGGATACTCCGAGGGTCTGCATCTGTTGCAGGCAGGTGTAGGTTTTCAAGACCAGGTAGCTTTAGCGCATAAAGATTTTCTGCCTCGCTTGGGTTATGTGCTGTCATTCAATTTTGCCTTTAATCCTGCCAATAGAGATTTTGGGCGTCTGATATCCGTATATGGCAAGGGATACATCCCCGGCTTTGCTCCACACCACTCAATAAATATGGCTATACTGTACCAAAACTCCATTGGAGGCTTTGAGTCTAAGTTGTTAGCCTCAAACTTCTCCTTCCACTCAGCGCGCCTTATACCTCGCGGTTTTCAGCTTGCCGAAGTGGAGAACCGCGACTATATAGCCACCTCGTTAAATTACCAATTCCCGCTCTGCTACCCTGAGGGCGGTATACACTCGATTATATACTTTAAGCGCATCCGTATGAATTTTGGTGTCGACTACGCCTCTTTTGGTAAGCAGTTCTTTATCGCCTACCCTGAGATTGAAAAGGTCAACCTGGCATCAAGTCGTAACCACATCTTCTCATATGGTGGCGATATAACATTCGATATTAACCTATTCCGTATGCCTGCCTCTGCAACGACAGCGATAACCTTTTCGCTATACAAGCCTCATGGCAAGAAGGGTGTCGACTTCTCGGTAGGTATGGGACTACCTTTTTAGACTATGGCAAAGAAGAGTAATAGAAAACCAACAACAAAGAGTAAACTTATCCACTGGATGTGGATAGTAGCCATCTCGCCCATTATCGTAGCAGCGACAATGCTTTTGCTAACCGCAGTAGGAGCCTTTGGTCGTATACCCTCCTTTGAGGAGTTGGAGAACCCTAAGAGCAACTTAGCCACCGATATCTACTCGGACAATGGCAAGGTGCTTGGCAGTTTCTTTATACAAAACCGCTCCTATGTGCAGTATGATGACCTCTTTCCGGCAGACTCTACAGCACTTTACAACATCTCCGGCGAGGTTATACCCCCATTAACATGGAACCCAACAACTTCATGAAATAACCCTCGATTCGTTGTAGTGATTAGACAACAAATCGAGGGTTATTTCTTTGTTCATTCACGCTCCGGAAGGGGCGCTTTTTTATTGTCTGCGTTAGGGATATGTGGTATATTGGACGCAAGGAAGGAGGCGGTGAAAGTGAAGATTCTGTTTATCAATCTACCCTACCACGGCCATGTGATTCCTACCATCGGTCTGGTACAGGAACTGATCAAAGCAGGGCATCAGGTTACTTATCTCATGCCCCACGACTGGGAGGAAAGAGTCGCTGAAAGCGGTGCGGAATTCCTGGGCTATGAAAACAATCCCAAGCTGGACAAGCAGATCCGCAATGCCTTCTTCAAGGCCGAAGAAGTGATTGCCTCCCACGATCTGATAATCTACGAGCAGTTCTTCTTTGTGGGCAAGCATCTGGCGGAGAAACACGGTAAAAGGTGTGTCCGCATCTTCACCGCTCCGGCTACCAACAAAGAACTGATGCGGCAGTTCATTTCCTCCGGCGGTCCCATGGGCATCTTCCGCATTCCTCTGATCGGAACCCTCTGGACGCAGGATTGTGTCAAGGGGCTTGGAATCAAGCTCAAGTGCCGCAATTGGCTGGATGAGATCGTGGAGAATCCACCGGACTGTAATCTGGTATATACCTTTCGCTCCTTCCAGCCCTTTGCAGAGGACTTT
>JAZNTY010000075.1:0-13281 GCA_045592005.1 Alistipes sp.
GTATGTTGTCTCTATTGATGTTGAGTCCCGTGAGTATAATGGTAAGTGGTACACCGATGTTCGCGCGTGGAAGATTGTAGCTAAGGAGCAGACCCCGCCAACACCTGCCGGAGGTATAAATCCGCCAGCTTACAATGCACCAATGCCTACCGAGGAACCACTTTATGCTCAGGCTGGAGAGCAACAGGTTGACGACCTCCCATTCTAAAGGAGTGTCAGAACTCATACTGTAATAAACCAGGGACTTCCCGTAAATTTTATCGGAGGTCCCTGATTGTTTATTGTGATAACCGTTTTATGGTACTTATTAGTGCTGGTGGCTGAGTTTGTAGCGGATTGCCTCTAACATATCTGCAACTGTAAGACCCAGGTCCCACTTCGGTTTCCAACCCCACTCCTCGCGGGCGCAGCTGTCGTCAAGATAATTTGGCCAGCTACGAGATATTTGCTCCTTGACAGGGTCTATATCGTAGTTCATAGTGAACTCCGGGATGTGTTTGCGGATTTCGGTAGCGATAATCTCCGGCGTAAAGCTCATAGAGGCTACATTGAAACTGTTACGGTGTACTAACTTATCAGGGTCTGCCTCCATTAGCTCAACAATGGCGCGTAGAGCATCTGGCATATAAATCATATCCATATATACATCGTTTGGAACGGCGCAGGTATACTTGCCATTGCGTATAGCCTCATAGAAAATCTCTACAGCATAGTCTGTGGTGCCACCACCAGGCAGGGTTTTATTTGAGATGATGCCGGGGAAGCGGAGAGAGCGTGTATCGATGCCGTACTTCTGGGTGTAGTAGTTACTCAACAGCTCGCCTGTAACCTTACATATGCCGTAGATTGTTGTTGGCTGCATAATGGTATCCTGCGGAGTACCATCCTTTGGAGATGTAGGACCAAAGGCACCGATAGAAGATGGAGTAAATACGGCGCAGTTGTGCTGACGAGCCACCTCAAGTGCGTTTAGCAGCGCACCCATATTCAGACCCCACGCCATTTGTGGATTGCGCTCTCCCACAGCTGAGAGTAGCGCTACAAGGTTAAAGATGGTGTCGATATTGTATCGAGCCACTACAGATGCCATATTTGTAGGGTTTAAGGCATCCAATACTTCAAAAGGTCCATCCTCAGAGAGGTTTTTACACTCGCGCACATCTGTGGCAACGACATTGTGTGAACCATAAATCGAGCGCAGATAAGGGACTAACTCTGAACCTATCTGTCCACCTGCACCAACAACAAGAATTTTCTTCATAGAGTAGGTATTGTTCTATAATTATTAATTAGTTACTTTTCGTATTAGATAGTTCTATTTCGGAGGCTTGTGCACTTTTTGATATCTTGTTCCGTGCGGCTAAGAACTCTTTTGTTACAACAACCCGTATTGCACGATGAATAACCTCTATATCTACGGGCGTATGTCCCATCATCTCGCCGTCGCACTCAAGTTGTATCGGTGGTGAGGATGTTATGTGTATATGTTTACCTTGTTTGTGCTTTACATGCCCAATAGAGTATATGCCGCCATTAAATAGACGCGGCAGACGAAAGACTATATGCCACCAATGTAGCGGCTTGATGAGTGTTATATCGAGCAACCCATCATCGGCAACAGCCTTTGGTAGCTGCTGCACACCGCCACCATTGTATTTACAGATACCCACCGCTATACTGAAGAGCAGGTTGTTAAAGACCTGTTGTCCGTCGATAAATATCTGCACACCTGACGATTTGTACTTGAAGTAAGCTTTCAAGATGCTTGCAAAGTAGAGCCATCGACCCTTGTAACCCTTAGCCTTCCAATGGTTGAAGATAGATATAACATAAGAGTCAAAGCCCAAGCCCGCCACATTTGCCATATAGCGGGTTTGAGTAAACTTAGACTCTGTATAGGTCACAGCGCCCACATCTTGAAGGAATGTCTTACCCTCCTTTATCGCCCTAATAGCCTCTGAGTAGCAGGTGGCAATACCAAAGGTTCGCACCCAGTCGTTACCCGTACCCACAGCTATTACCGCTAAACTTATCTCTGAGGGAGCACACTGTTGCTGGATAAACAGACCGTTTACCACCTCGTTCAGAGTGCCATCACCGCCAATAACCAAGATTTTGCGATAGCCCTTATTTACAGCCTCTACCGTAAGTTCTGTAGCGTGATATTTATGCTCGGTAAATACCGGGTCGTGGTATATACTGTTGTCGCGCAACAGTTTTGCAATCTGTGGGAAGTCCGCAAGACCGTGACCACCGCCGGCAACAGGGTTGACGACAGCAAACCAATGGTCGGGTATTATCTGTTGGAAAGCCATACCTACTTTAGTGGTGCATTTGCAAGTGTATGTAGTAAGAAAGAGTAGAACTTCTCAACTGAAGCTATCTCTACCTTCTCATCCGGAGAGTGTGGATAGCAGATGGTAGGACCGAATGAAATCATATCCAATCCCTCATACTTGCCACCGATAATACCACACTCAAGACCTGCGTGGATAGCCATAACAGCAGGTTTTACACCATAGAGCGACTCATATGATGCGAGCATTGTATGGAGTATTGGCGACTCCATATTTGGTTTCCAACCGTCATAATCTCCCGATAGCTCAACAATAGCACCTGCAAGCTCAAACACTCCCTTAATAGCCTCGCCTAAAGCGTGCTTCTCCGAGTTTACAGAGCTGCGAAGTAGGCACTGTATCTTTACGCAGCTGCCATCTGATACCACGCGAGCAAGGTTAGACGAGGTCTGTACTAACCCCTCCATCTCTACCGACATCTTTACAACACCATTTGGTGCACCGATAACCGCCTTAGCAAGTTTCGCTGCAACATCTGCAGGGATGACCTGCTCCGGCATAGCCACAGCCACAGCCACAGCCTTTACAGAGATATTGTCCTCAATATTTGCATACTCAGCCGTAAGGGTCTTCTCAAATGCAGCAATCTCAGCCTCAAAAGCAGCCACATCGCCATTAGCCACAAGAACTACAGCCGTAGCCTCGCGTGGAATAGCATTGCGTAGACCTCCGCCATCAACGCTCGCAAGGCGAACATCACAAACTGTATGGTTCAGCAGACGGAACAGCTCGCGGTTGGCATTTGCTCTCTGATAGCCAATCTGAATACCAGAGTGGCCACCCTTAAGTCCCTTAACCTCTACAGCATAAGCTCTATATCCCTCTGGTGCAGCCTCAGCAGTATAAGGCAGTGTAATATTTGCATCAAGACCGCCAGCGCAACCTACATACAACTGGCCCTCGGTCTCGGAGTCAAGGTTGAGCAGAATATCGCCCTGTAATAGACCACTCTTAAGTCCAAAAGCACCATCCATACCTGTCTCCTCGGTCGCGGTAAAGAGTGCCTCCACAGGACCGTGAACAAGCGTTTTATCCTCAAGTACAGCAAGTATAGCCGCTGCGCCAATGCCGTTATCAGCACCCAGAGTAGTTCCGTTAGCTGTCACCCACTCGCCATCAATATGTGCCTCAATAGGGTCGGTCTCAAAGTTGAATGCCTTGTCATTATTCTTCTGTGGCACCATATCAAGGTGAGCCTGAATAACGATACCCTTGCGGTTCTCCATACCCGCTGTAGCAGGCTTGCGGATATAGACATTATTTGCCTCATCTACGCAACACTCAAGAGAGTGTGCAGCAGCAAAGTCGACAACATATTGGCGTATCTTCTCCTCGTGATGAGATGGGTGCGGGATGTTACAAATAGCCGCAAAATGGTTCCATACAAGCGCAGGTTTAAGCGCTCCAAAATCTTTGTTCATAGTTAATTAGTTTTAATTTTTTATCTATTACTACTTACTCTCTGCTTCGCGAGCCTCACGCGCCTCTCGGCGGCGCTGCTCCTCAATCTTATCCTGAAGGTCAAAGGCATCAACAATATACTTTACAAGCTCGTGGCGTACGATATCCGAGCGGTCAAACTCTACAAAGCCGATACCCTGAATATCCTTTACCGTATTCATCGCCCTAACAAGGCCACTATCAGACTTATGCGGAAGGTCCACCTGTGTAACATCGCCCGTAACGATAAATTTGGCATTGCGACCCATACGGGTAAGGAACATCTTTATCTGTGAGCGGGTGGTATTCTGCGCCTCATCGAGAATTACAAAGGCGTTGTCAAGCGTGCGACCACGCATATAGGCAAGCGGAGCAATCTGCACCGTGCCATCTTCGATAAACTTTTGGAGTTTCAGTGGCGGTATCATATCGTTCAGTGCATCGTAGAGCGGCTGTAGATATGGGTCGAGCTTCTCCTTCATATCGCCGGGCAGAAAACCGAGCTTCTCGCCCGCCTCGACAGCTGGTCGGGTAAGTATTACGCGGCGCACCTGACGGTCACGCAGTGCGCGAACAGCAAGTGCTATGGCGGTGTAGGTCTTTCCTGTTCCGGCAGGTCCTGTGGCGAAAATCAAGTCGCACTTGTCATAGAGGTTGACCAACTTGCGCTGGTTGTCGGTGCGAGCCTTGACAACTATGCCGTTGTTACCGTAGACTATAGCCTCGTTATCGCGAATAGAGGTGCTGCCATCACTTGGAGCATCGCCCGTAGTGAAACCCGCAGCAAAAGATTGGTCTACAACCTCCTTGGAGATATGCCCATAGCGGTCATAGTAATCTATAAGCGACTGCATACGGCGTTCAAATCGCTCAATGTCGCCCTTTGCACCGAGCACCTTGAGCGTATGCCCGCGCGCAATAATTTTCAGTTTCGGATGCAGAGCCTTTATCTGCTCAAGATATACATTCTTGGCACCATAAAGCTCTCTGGTATCTATGTTCTCTACCGATATTGTCTTACCCTCTGTCTCTATCATTAGAATAGTATTCCTACTTTTAGTTGTGCATTAAACATTGTTGTCTTTATATACTCCGAATGTGAAGAGCTGTATGAAAGACAGTTCTCCATAGCCTTTAAGCCGCTTGCTACGCGTGCATCTATCAGCAATCGGTTAAATAGTGCTAAACTTACACCCGCAGCATAGCCTATCGTCGGGTGTATCCGTCCAAACATAACTTTCTCCTCTTTGCTGTCAAGGTATGTAGGGTTGTCCATAACCGTAAATACAGGACCGGCATTGATACGAAATAGTCCAAACTTGAGCGATAACAGTAGCGGTATCTGTATTGTATTACACCTTATCTGAGTAGAAAACTTCTTTGCGTTGTCATTGAGTTCTATCTTGTTGTAGCTGTATAATATCTCAGGTTGTATGCCAAAAATACCCACAATACGCAAACCCATATGTATGCCGGCAGTAAAGCCTGTGCGCGGTTTGAGCGATGCAGCGCTTTGTCCCATACTGAATTTGGCAACGGGATAATTCACGCCCGCCACAACACCCCACTCGGTCCTCACGCCCGGAGCACTATTGCGGGCTGAGAGCGTAAAGCAGAACAAAACTGCCAATATGGTTAGTATACACCTCTGCATAATGTCCCAAAAATAGTAATTTTTTGTCAAACCACCACGCTTTTTTCTATGAAATTTAGGAGTTGTTTGAAAATAAATTCCTAATTTTGTGGTGTAGTTCATAAACTGCAGACATATTTTGATGAAAGTGTATTAGCTTTTTATCCTCATTGAGAAATCTGGAAAATTTCAAATGCTACGAGGAGAGCAACACACTCGTCACTCCGTATTGTATAGTTTGGGGTGCTTTTTGCCCTATGCTCAATACGAGTGTGGGGTATTGTTTTTTCGTAGCAAGGTATTCCAGAACCTCTCAATGGGAAAACTAATCGACTCCACACTTTCTTTTTGTAACTAACCCTATTAAGGAGTCGAATAGGAGAGTGATTTTTATGAAAAAAATTTTTATCAACCTGGCAGTATGTACCGCAGTGGCGTGTGCATCAACATCTTGTGCCTCAATCTTCTGTGGCTCAAAAGCAAAAGTTACATTTGACTCCAATATCAAGGAGAATGTTACCCTTACCGTTGACGGAATTAAATATCATGATGTAACATTTCCATACACTACAAAAATTAAGCGCGGTTTTGAAGATACAATCGTAAAAGCTGAGGTTAAAGAGCATAAAACAGAGACAATAGTTATTGACAAAACATTTAATCCGATATCAATTATCAACCTTTGTGATATTTTGGGTTGGGGTATTGATGCTGCAACGGGTGCAATTACTAAACCTGCACAGAGCTACTTTGAGATTGAGTTCAAAAAGGCTGAGTAGAGGTTGTCACCATTATGGCAAAGGTTATCAAGTTTCTTGATAGCCTTTGTTGTTGAAATAAAGGTTTTGTTGCATAAGAATTTTTGCAAAATTTTGAACTCCCGTAGCTTTTCACTACCTTTGCACCGAAATTGATGATAAAATTATAAAACAGAGTATATTATGAGCCTTGTAGCCATTGTTGGTCGCCCGAATGTGGGCAAAAGTACACTCTTCAATCGTCTTGTGGGTCAGCGTCAGGCTATTGTGGATGCCACAGCCGGAACTACACGCGACCGTCACTATGGTAAGACCGATTGGTCTGGTCGTGAGTTTTCAATCATTGATACAGGTGGATATACCGTAAATAGTGATGACCTTTTTGAGGACGAAATTCGCCGTCAGGTGTTGCTTGCCATTGAGGAGGCAGATGTTATCCTCTTCCTTGTAGAGGTGGGTACAGGCGTTACGGACCTGGATATGATGATGGCTGAAATTTTGCGCCGTGCAAAGAAGCGTGTGATTTTGGTCTGCAACAAGGTGGACAACTACGAACTTATCTACAGCTCACATGAGTTCTATACCCTCGGTCTTGGCGACCCATTCTGTATTAGCTCTATGTCTGGTAGTGGTACGGGCGAGCTGATGGATGAAATTTTGCGTCTGCTGCCGGAAGATTGCTCAGCTGAGGAGTTAGAGGACCTGCCACGAATTACTATCGTGGGTCGTCCAAATGTGGGTAAGTCGTCTATGACTAACGCCCTATTAGGTCAGGAGCGCAATATTGTGACAAATATCGCCGGTACTACGCGCGACTCTATCCATACCCGATATAACAAGTATGGTATGGACTTCTACCTCGTTGATACCGCAGGTATGCGCAAGAAGGGTAAGACTATGGAGGATTTGGAGTTCTACTCTGTTATGCGCTCTATTCGCGCCATTGAGGCGTCAGATGTCTGCATACTTATGCTTGACGCTCAGCAAGGCATTGAGTCCCAAGACCTTAATATCCACAACCTTATTGTCCGCAACCGCAAGGGATGTGTTATTGTTGTAAATAAGTGGGACCTTGTAGAGAAGGAGAACAATACTATGAAGGAGTGGAAGGAGTTTTTGGAGAAGAAGCTCGCTCCATTTAGCGATATTCCGATTATCTTTACCTCAGCACTGCACAAGCAGCGCATCCTTGAGGTGCTACAGACTGCTATCCGCGTATGCAACTCTCGCTCACGAAGAATACCTACTTCGGAGCTGAACGACTTTATATTGCCAATCATTGAGACTACCCCACCACCAACAGTCAAGGGTAAGTATATCCGTATAAAGTACGCTATGCAGCTGCCAACGCCTACTCCGCAGTTTGCATTCTTCTGCAACCTGCCACAGTATATCCGCGAGAACTACCGCCGCTTCCTTGAGAACCATATCCGCGAGCAGTACGACTTCTCCGGCGTACCTATCCAGATATACTTCCGTCAAAAGTAGTATTTTGGTGTTATAAAAAAGTATCCGCAATGGAATGTGCCGAGTGTGTTTCCATTGCGGGTATTTTTATTGAGTGTTATAGTACTTTGTTAGCTAAGTTGGTTTTTGCGGTCGGTTGGAGCGGCTTCGACCATAGAACATTGTAGTTGTACCATATCGAGTATTGACTCGCAGTTTATAGCCGGAGCCGTTGTATATTCGATAGGCATATTCCACTGTATTTGCAGATTTATCAGTGCTGACGCGATTTGTGGGTTGTAGTTTCGACTGATAACCACGGTGCAATCGACATCTGTGTACTCGGCAAAGAAGTGTGCGCCTAAGGCGAGTTGAAATGGTGGTACATATTTAACCACAATATTCTCGTCCAAGCATCCATTTTGTTTAAGGCATGTTAGGGCGGACCATATATCAAGTCCTTGCTCTGCGACTATTCCGACGCGAATTTCAGTGGTAGATATCATAGTATTAAAGAATAAAAGAGAGCTGAGAGAACACTCTCAACTCTCCAAGTGTTTGAAAAAACGGCTATTAGAGGGAGCCAACCACCTTCTCAGCCTCACGAGCCTCTGAACTCATATTGAAGTCAGCCTGGAGGGTGTCGAGACACTTCTGAGCCTCTGCCTTGTTACCAAGAGCGGCATAAACCAAAACCTGCTTGTAGAGGTAGAGAGGTGCGGTGTAAAGGTTTTCAGAGGCGTTAACAGCCTTCTTGTAGAACGATACAGCAGTCTGATAGTCGCCCTGCTCAACAGCTACATCGCCCTGCAAACCTAAATTCTGAGCGTTGATAACCTCAGCAGTCAGGTCGTTTACTGCGCTATACATAGCCAAATACTTTGCAGCGTTCTCCAAGTCGCCAAGACGAAGGTAGCAGATACCTGCATAGTGCTTAGCCAAGTTGCCAGCAGGTGTAGAGCCATACTGCTCAACAACATCAAGGAAGCCGGCGCCGTTCTCGTCGCCATTGAGAGCCAAAGCGAAGTCTGGGCTCTCTACGCCAAAGTGCTCCTGAGCCTCGATAATAAGTTCTGAAGCCTTCTCTGCATTAGCGTCAACAACAAGGCTCTTGTAGAGGTAGCCGCCTACTGCCACGATGATTACAGCAACTAAAGCAATGATTACCTTCTTGCCGTTCTGCTGAAAGAATTGTTCGGTTTTGCTTACAGCCTCGGCAACTGCTGCCTCCTGCTGATTTTCAAATTTTGCCATAGTTTATACTTTTTATTGTTAAATTTTTTGTCTTTAGGTCTACCTTTTTGCCTTCAAACTGCAAAAGTAAGATTTTTTAATCAATAAACCACCATTTGCACACTTTTTTTTGAAAAATATCAAATGTTCAGCATATTTTCGTAACTTTGAGACGCAAAAACAAGCGCTATGTACCTAAAGAGACTTTCACTTATCAATTTCAAAAATTTGGAGCAGCAACAGCTCCTTTTGGACCGCGGTATAAACTGTTTCGTGGGCGATAATGGTACCTGCAAAACCAATATAGTCGATGCGGTCTACTATCTGTCAATGTGTAAGTCGGCGTTGGGTATGACTGATGGTCAGTGTGTGATGCACGGTCAAAGCTCGTTTTTGGTCGAGGGCGTGTATGAAAATGAGGCTGCGCGCAATGAACAGATAGTGTGTAGCTATAGTCGTGGTAGTCAAAAGGTTATTAAGCGTAATGGCAAAGCGTATGAGCGCTTTTCGGACCATATCGGTTTTATCCCTGTGGTTATTGTTTCACCTGCCGACACAATGCTTATCAGCGACTCTGCCGATGAGCGTCGTAGATATCTCAATGGCTTTATCTCGCAGTTTGACCGTGACTATTTGGCGGCTATGATACGCTATAACGGCACCCTTGCTGAACGAAATCGTTATTTGAAGATTGGCTCGGATGAGCAGATGTTGCAAATATATGATATGCAGCTTGCAACCTCTGCTACTACGGTTTTTGAACGCCGAAGAGAGATGGTTGAGCGCCTGCAACCTATTGTGTCTCACTATTATAAGCTGCTTTCTGGCGACCGCGAACAGGTCAACCTCACTTATCGCTCCGATATGCTCGACACTCCTCTTGCTCAGCTACTTGCCGCCTCTCGCTCAAAGGATGTGGTTATGGGCTTTACTACCGTGGGCGTGCACCGTGATGATATTCACTTTACTATTGGCGATGTGCCACTGCGAAAATATGGCTCGCAAGGGCAGCAGAAAACCTTTATTATAGCGCTCAAACTCGCTCAGTATCAAATTATTGCCGAACAGACAGCTAAAACGCCGATATTGCTGTTGGACGATGTGTTTGATAAGCTGGATGAGGGGCGCGTGTCGGAACTTATCTCTGTTGTCGCCACAAAGGACTTTGGACAGATACTGATTACCGATTGCAGTCATGAGCGTATGGAACGACTGCTTAAGGGTAGTGGTGCCGAGTATAAATTGTTTGATGTAACCTACGGAAAGGTGCTGGAGTAATGAAGAGAACATCCCCTAAAAGTATAGGCGAACTGTTGGACCAACTGTTCAAAAGCCCTAATATCGCCGCAAAGATTGCCGAGGGCTCATTGCCCGATATCTGGCGACAGGTCGTTGGTCCTATTATCGCTGAGCAGACCCGCCAAGTGCGTTTGGTCAAAGGAACACTATTTGTGCATATCGCATCTGCCGTTATGCGAAATGAACTGATGATGCAGCGCGATGCTATCGTTCGTGCCATAAATGCCCGTTGCGGTATGGATATAGTCCAAAGCTTGGTGGTGCAGTGATGATTTGTTTACTGCTGATGTAATGCCCTGATTTGCTGAGAGTTATAATGCTTAGGCAAATTGGGGTGTTCTTTTTTTTCAAAAATATCCTTATAAAATGAATTTTTTGTCGTATATTGCACCGCTATTTATGAATATATTGTGTACTAAATAAATAAATGCATTTTTATGAAAAAATTCAATTACTTTTTATCGTGTTTTGCTACGCTGATAGCTGTATTTATGTTGGCGGCTTGTGGTAGTAGTAATTCCATTGAGGAGGAAGGTGGCAAGGATAACCCTGAGCAGCCGGGCGACCAGCCGTCGACACCTCCTACAGAGGAGCTAACTTTTAGTATGACTGCCGAGTTGGTAAGCGCCGACATCTCTACAGCGCAGATTAAGTTGGTTACTGAGAACATTAAGACCTATGCCTATGTTGTTGAGACTACGGATGTAGACCTTGCTGTCGATATTATCTTTGCTACAGGTACTCAGGGTCAGTGTAAAGATGGTGATAACCTCGTTGATATTGAGAAACTCCAGCCTAATACCGAGTATGTTGTTATCTTTGCAGGTGTGACTGTTGGGGATGAGCCTTATTCGGAGATTATTAAGGTTAACCTGACTACTCAGCAGATTACCGAAGAGTTCAAGGTCTTTGACCAGGACTACAAATCTATATCTATCTACTTTAGCTATCCAAAGGATAAAATACAGGAGGGTAATGTAATCAAGTGGGGTCTTGGCTCATTTCCTTTGTATTACGACAATCAGATTGAGTTTTTGGAAACGGATGCTACAATGATGAACCAGAACGATACGCAGTACCACAACTACATTACAGGTCCTACTACTTGGGTTCTCAATGAGGAGAATAGTTATGCAAATGGTATAAGCGATTTGGAGACAACCTACTATGACCCTATCGTTCCGGGCGAGCCACTCTACTTTATGCTGGGAGAGTATATGTATGACACAAACAACCATTGGGGATGGGGTAATGGCTACTATGCTCCAATGTTTGATGATACGAATTTTTATACCGACCTCTATACTAGTGGTTCATTCCCAGATCAGACTAAATATTGGTATGGTTACTATCGCAGGGAGTATGTTCAGACCAAAAAACCTGGTCGTATGAGCGCCAATTCAAAGCCGGAGGTTACAATGAACCTTACCCCTATGGGTGGAACTATTACAGTTACTCCTCCGGAGGGTATTGTGAGCTACTGTGTGGGTTTGATGGATAGTGGAACCTTAGCACAACTTATGCCTAAGCTAAATAATGATGCAAACCATCTACAGTGGTTTATTACATCTTATTATGCATTTATGAAGGGTGTTTCGCAGTCGTTTATAGGTACTCAGACATTTAGATTGGAGGATGCTTACTATATGAACCAAAATACCAGCTACACCCTCTATGTGGTTGCTATGGGCGATGAGGATGGTACTAAGCAGCACTATTCAAAGTACTCTTTTGTGCTTCCAAAACCACAAAAGCCGGCTCCGACTGCGGTTGTTACCGGTATTAAAAATCCTAATGGTGCCGATAGCTGTGATGAGGTTTGGTTCAACCTTAAGTGTACCAGCGGCAATGCTATTAAAGCTAAGTATATTGCTAACTACGACCGTGAGTGGGCTGCAATGCTCAATAATTATATCAAGCAGGGCTATTCTGAGCAGGAGGCTATGGATACTATGATATCTATTTATGGTGCATCTCTTACAGAAGATGAGCTTACTATGCTCAATAGCGCTGAGGGTATCAATATGAACTTCTACACCCGTCCTGATGCCAATAATGTCTGCGGTATTAGCGTTATGAACGACGAGGGTACCTGGGGTAGTGCTATTGATGTTATGCGCTCTATTAAGGAGCCGGATGCACCTCGCGTAGAGTCTTCACTCTTTGAGGAGCTTCAGGGCGAGTGGATTGCTTCAACAACAATCACTTATCAGCATTATCACTTCTGTAACACTCCTGACGATCCAAATCACCGTAATAATGATAATGAATGTGCTAATCCGGATGACAGTGACGAGCACAACTACATAGTTGTGGCTACAAAGCCTATCCAAAGTACTGTTCATATCGGACCTGTAGGTTATGAGGCTAAATTGCCAGAGTCTGTTTACCAACTCTTCTTTGATGGCTCTGACCTTAAGACAAAGGAGGAGGTAGATGCTGTATACGACCAATTTAAGACAGCTGTAGACAACTTTAATAGCAATGTTCGTGGTCAGAACCGTATCCTCTGCCAGGGCTTTGAGTTGGAGTACGATGCTGATAAGGTCTCTTGCGATGTTCCAGAGCATAACGAGAGAGATGTTGCTGATGGAAAGGTTTCTGCTAATTATGCAACTCCATATGAACTCTTTATTGCCGATGCAAAGGTATACTCCGCATACAACTATGAGTCGCCAATCTTCGACTTTGGTCCTAAGTGGTATTTGGAGGTTGCGGCAGACGGTACAGTAACCGCTCCGTTCAATACTCAGTACTTCAGCCCTATGGCTCAGTGGTGCGACTATGTATATCAATTTGTTGGTGCAAGTAACAACGCTTCGTTGCCTTATCATCGTAATGCAGAGGGTAACTATGTTAACGGTCACTTCCCTGTAGAGATTTCAGCAGATAAGAATACCATTACCATCAAGCCGGTATCGCATACCTATAATAAGACTGATGACGCAGGTCAGGTGGTAGGTACTATTACTGAGGACTTCTATCCACAGATTGCTCGCGAGTTCAACGGTCAGTATCAGTTCTACAGCCGCATTGTTGCCCCTATCGTATTGACTCGTAAGGGCACTGCCGCTGCTGCTCAGAGCTCTGCTGTTACACCTAAGTCTATCGTAGC
>JAZNTY010000076.1:0-9413 GCA_045592005.1 Alistipes sp.
ATTACGCAGACTGCGTCTTGCTATATTTGGTATCCGCGCGAGCTCAAGCTGCGCTTGACCTTCGAGTCCTATTCTGGGCACAAAGAGAGCAATTTCAATTGCTCTCTTTTGTTTTGTCGCGATGATTGGTCGCTATAGCGACAATAAGGGTAGATAGAGCAGCTTCATGAGCAAGCTCTAAAGCCTCTATATCTACCCTTTTGCAAGCAACATTCATCGCTTTATTTACAAAATAGCACTTCTCACTATATGGGAGGTTGCGCGGATAATAGTAGTAATTACGCAGACTGCGTCTTGCTATATTTGGTATCCGCGCGAGCTCAAGCTACGCTTGACCTTCGAGTCCTATTCTGGGCACAAAGAGAGCAATTGAAATTGCTCTCTTTTGTTTTGTCGCGATGATTGGTCGCTATAGCGACAATAAGGGTAGATAAAACATTAGGATATCAGCCGTACTATCTTGATAGATTTTAGTCGATAAGACCGTCAGGGAGGACAAATTTGATGACACGACGGTCAAAATCTATAGCAGCGATAAAGTCCTCAACAGCGGGGATTAGGTAGGTTTTATCGGAGATGGTTACCTCGAAGAGTGGGTTGAAATCGTTATCGTAGAAGTCTGTAATAGTACCCTTCCGGCGAGATATGTGGGCTGTAAAACCAACTAAGTCATCGAATGTAAACTCGTCATCTTCATCTTCCGGCTGTTCGATAAAAATCTCGTTACCCATAATTAGTTCAGCGCGCTTTACGGTATCGATATCAGCGAAACGCACTGTAGCGCCACTCTTGCCGCGGCGCGAAAAGAAATCACAAAAAAGAGGAACGACCAAACTGTCCACAATAGTAAACAGCGGTTGTTCCTCGTTAAAATCGTCGGGAAAGTCGGCGTAGAGGGTTACATTAACCTCTCCCTCAGCTCCAAAAAGCTTTGTTATACGACCAACTGCCAACATACCTGCTTTGGACTACTCAGCAGCCTCTGCCGACTCCTCAGTTGCCACCTCAGCAGCAGCGGCAGCAGCCTCTGCCTCAGCAGCAGCCTTCTTCTCAGCGATAGCCTGAACACGAGCAGCATTAACAGCAGCCTCAGCGGTAAGACGAGCCTTCTTGTCAGCAGAAGCATCAGAAGCGAGCTTGTTAACCTTAGCGGCAACCTTGCCCTCCTTCTCACCGAGCCACTTGTTGAAACGAGCCTCAGCCTCAGCCTCAGTGAATGCGCCCTTAGCTACACCACCAAGCAGGTGTTTCTTATACAATACGCCCTTGTACGACAAAATCGCACGAGCAGTATCGGTAGGTTGTGCGCCCTTCATTAACCAACTCAGAGCTTGCTCGAAGTTCAAGTCGATTGTAGCAGGATTCGTGTTAGGGTTGTAAATACCCAACTTCTCGATAAATTTACCATCGCGTGGCGCTCTGCTATCTGCAACAACAATGTGATAGAAAGCGTAAGCCTTCTTACCATGTCGTGCCAAACGAATTTTAACAGCCATTTGCTATAAAATTTTTATTGTTAATAAATTAGTTACACTAACCCACTTATGGATTAATCGTGGCAAAGGTAGTAAAAGTTTTCCTATCAGCAAAATATTTGCGATTTTTTGTTGACAATATGCCGTACAAGCATTAGAACAATGTTAGCCATTGCTGAGAATTTTTGTTAGTGGCAGCAAATACCACCTTTTCACAGCAAAATAGCTATTAAATATAAAAAATTGTTATCTTTGCACCTATTATGGATAGAACAGCACTTTTTCCGGGTTCGTTTGACCCGTTTACAAAGGGACATGAGGCGTTGGTTGAAGCAGCGTTAAAACTTTTTGACGAGGTGGTTATTGCGGTAGGCGATAATATTGCCAAAAGGGGGTTGCTCTCGGTTGAAAACAGAGTGGCGCTGATTAGCGACTGCTACAAGGACGAGCCGAGGGTTAAGGTTACATCTTATAGCTGCCTTACGGGAGACTTTGCTCGTCAGATGGGAGCTGTAGCAATGATTAGAGGCATAAGAAACACAACGGACTTTAATTTTGAGCGTTCGGTAGAGGCAACAAATCGCCGCCTATTTCCTGAGATTACAACGCTGATGTTGGTAACTCCCGATGAATATGCGCACATATCGTCATCAATTGTGCGCGAGTTACACTCCTTTGGGCACGATGTATCGGACTTTTTGCCGAAGGGGGTAGATATTAAGAGATATTTGTAACTAAGATTTATAAAAGCGAGATTATATGCAGTTTACAGCAGAGATGATTGCCGGACTTATTTCTGGCGAGGTTGTGGGCGACAAGAATGCCGCAGTATACACTGTTTCCTCTATAGAGGAGGGTAAGCCAGGAGGTCTTGCCTATCTGTCTAACCCTAAATATGAGCAGTATCTATACACCACAAAGTGTTCGATAGTGCTTGTTGAGAAGAATTTTGAGCCAAAACAGGCTGTTGAGCCAACACTTATCAAGGTAGAGAATGTTGGCGCGTGTGTGCTTCAACTACTCCAGATGTACCAAGCTATGAAGCCACAGAAGAGTGGCATTTCGCCGCGCGCTTCTATTGCTGATAGCGCTACAGTAGGCGAAAACTGCTACATTGGAGACTTTGCAGTTATTGAGGCGGGCGCAGTTATTGGTAATGGAGCCAAAATCTATCCTCACTGCTATGTGGGCGACAATGTAAAAGTGGGCAACAACACAACTCTCTACCCAAGAGTAACCATATACGAGGGCTGCTCAATAGGTAGTCGCTGTATCATCCACTCAGGAGCTGTTATTGGCGCTGATGGCTTTGGTTTTGCGCCAAATGCAGCAGGTGGCTTTGACAAAATTCCGCAGTTAGGAAATGTAATTATCGAGGACGATGTAGAGATTGGCGCCAACACCTGCATAGACCGCGCAAAGACAGACTCTACGATTATCCGCCACGGAGTGAAGCTTGACAACCTTATTCAGGTGGGTCACAATGTTCAGATAGGCGAAAATACCGTATCATCAGCCCAGATGGGTATCGCTGGAACATCTAAGGTGGGTAAGAATTGTTTCCTTGCCGGTCAAGTAGGTATTGCCGACCATATAACCATCGGCGACTATGTTAAGATTGGTTCACAATCGGGTATTGACCGCGATGTGCCTAATGGCGAGGTTAGATTTGGTTCGCCTGCACTGAAGGGTATGGGTTACTACCGCAGCTTTGCTGTATTCAAGCAACTACCGGAGTTAGCTAAGCAGATTAAGACTTTGGAAGCAGAAGTGGCTGAACTCAAAAATAAGGAGTAAGATTATGAGAGCATTTATTTTTGTGGCGGCATTATTGCTTGCCTCCTGTGGACACAGCGACCGATATATTATCGAGGGCACGACCTCACTACAAGATGGGTATTACTATCTGCTCAATGGCAACAAAGATATTGTTGACTCAGCAGCTGTGGTAAATGGAAAATATCGCTTTGAGGGAAAGATTGACTCCTTGCTACCGGTAAAGAATATTGCCAGCACAAGCATGAGAGACCCTTTAGCAAAGACGCGCTTTGCTCAGATATTTTTTGAAGGAAAGAAGATTAGCATCTGCGAGGATGATAACAGTCCTACAGGAGGTTTGATTATTAAGGGTTCTAAGGCAAATATGGCTATATACGACTTTGTTGTCGAGGCTAAGCGTATTCAAGAGACTATTCGCAAAGCAGACGATAAGCAGGTACGCGCCGAGGCTATGCAGGAGTATATTGCATTGGTGCGTACAACTATAGAGCAGAACTTAGACAATTTTGCCAGCCTCTATCTGCTAATATTTAACGGCAACCGTTTTACCAAAGAGGAACACGCCGGATTTCTCTCGCGACTCTCGCCAGCCATGTGTAAGACCAATGCAGCTAAGATGCTAAAGCAAAACAACTTAGCAGCACCAAGACAGGTAAAACCGATAAACAACACAAATAAAAAGTAGAAATAGTATGAAAAAGTTATTAGTAATTTTGGTAGCTGCCGTAGTGGCAGTGAGCTGTAACAACCACCGTTGCATTATTAAGGGCGATATTTTGGGTGTTGAAGATGGCTATGTATACCTTACCGAGGCAAGTCGTAATGGTAAGGTTGTAGACTCAACTGCCATTAAGGGTGGTAAGTTTGTATTTAATATTGACGAGCAGGGAGCTAAGCTCTACACCATTAGAAGTACTGAGGATGGTTTGACCTCTATCTTTACCGAGGATGGCGTTATTAGCATATCGGGTAATGCTGCCGACAGTTCTGTAATGCCTACAGGCACTCCGGCAAATGATGCTATGAATACCTATAATGCCGATATGACCGCCTTTAATCAGCGTTACGCTATGGCAGCAAGCGACCAGGACCGCGAGACTCTTATTGAGGAGTATTACGCCTTTATTGATAAGACTATAGAGGAGAATATCGACAATGCCTTTGGTGTAACAATGTTTATACAGAATAAGAGCTATGAACTTTCTGCGGCTGAGATGATTGATGAGCTTAACCAGCTCAGTGAGTCTATGAAGACTCTACCTGTAGTTACTGCAGCCCTTGAGAAGGCTGAGCGTAAGAAACTCACCGAGCCACGCGTTGAAGGTAGCGATTTTGTACCTACATATATCAATATAGAGCAGCCAAATGTTGATGGTACCCCTGTATCTCTCCAGAGCGTTGTTGAGAACAAGGCAAATAAGTATGTACTGCTCGACTTCTGGGCATCATGGTGCGGTCCTTGCATGGGCGAGATGCCATATCTGAAAGAGGCTTATCTCAAGTACCACAAGAAGGGTTTCGAGATTTACGGTGTCTCTTTCGATAGCAAGGCAGAGGCTTGGAAGGCTGCTATCAATAAGCAGAATATGAAGTGGGTAAATGTCAGCCTACTACAAAGTTTCAACAACCCTGCCGCTGAGGCTTATGTGGTTGAGAGCATCCCAACCAACTTCCTTATCGACTGTTCAAATGGCGAAATTGTCGCTAAGAACCTACGCGGAGAGGCTCTTGTAAAGAAGTTGGCAGAGCTGATGTAAAAGCAATTGCCACAAGTTGACAAGGTCAACAAATAAAATACTATTTGTTCTATAACAGTTACAATAATGGGCTACTCAACAAAAAGAGATGTTGGGCAGCCCCTATTTTATGCTATTAACGCTGTTCTACTTTGTATAGAAACGGTAGATGCAGGTATGAGTATACTCCTCTCCAGGATTTAGAACCACAGAAGGGAAGTCTGGCTGATTTGGAGCATCAGGATACTTTTGGGTCTCAAAGACCACTGACTCACGAAAAGCGAGAGGTTTGCCGTATTTGCCATCATAACTACCATCAAAGAAGTTGCCACTGTAGAACTGTAGAGCAATTTGGTCGGTAAGTACATCCATAGCTCTACCACACTGAGGTTCATAGAGGCTCATAACTTTAACCACCTCGCCATTGTTAGGACGAGAGAGTACCCAATTCATATCATAACCGCGACCATTTGCCAACTGCTCATTGTCGTTGTCAATCATATCTCCAATAGGATGTGCTATACGGAAATCAAACGGCGTACCCTCTACAGCCATTAATTCGCCTGTAGGGATAAGGAAGCTATCCACAGGAGTAATGTGGTCGGCAACAATCTGTAGAATATGGTCTGTAATGGTACCGCCACTCTCTCCCTTAAGGTTAAAGAAGGAGTGGTGTGAGAGGTTTACTACGGTCGGAGCATCTGTTGTAGCACTATATGTGACCATAAACTCGTTATTCTCAGTAAGCGTATAACGCATATTTATAGACAAGTTACCAGGAAAACCATCCTGTCCGTCCGGAGCTATATAGTGGAAGAGGATAGAGTTTTCGCTCCTCTCCACAACATCCCAAACCACCATATCAAGACCTTTATTGCCGCCATGTAAAGTCTGACCATTGTTATTCTGCGGGGTGGTGTACTCAACGCCATTAAGAGTAAATTTGCCACCACCAATGCGATTTGCTACACGACCCACTACAGAGCCTAAAAAGCGCTCTCCTGTATTGTTTATATAGCGGTCAATGTTCTGATATCCCAAGACAATATCTGCCATATTACCCAGACGGTCTGGAGCCCAAAGCGATACCACGCGCGCGCCAAAATTGGTTACCTGCATTGTCAGATTGCCATTTGTGAGGGTATATAGGTCAGTCTGCGCCCCCTCTACCTGAGTTTGGAAGTTTTCGGCATCCAGCAGTGTGATGCTTTTCGCGCCTTTGTTACAGCATGCTGTAATGATAAGCACTACGGCTAAAAAAAGAGTTAGTTTTTTCATATCTATAGGTAACTATTTGCCAAAGTAGAGGTTTAACAGATATGCCAAACGATATCCGGCACGAGTCATCTGCTCGTTGACAAGGTCGCGAGAGAGTTCTATTGTATCATCGCGTAGAACAGGGGTATTGTGCGGGTTCCACTCATATATAACCTTGTTACGCGCACCAATCTCGCCAGCCCAATCATTAAAGCTACCTTTGGTCAGTTTCTTAATCTGTGACCTCTTCCAGCAGTCAAGTTCAGCAGCTATCTGCTCGTCACTTTTGCCTTTATGCAACCAGCCCGGCATCTTGTCATATACTCCGTGGAATGCCTTTTGGGTCTTGCCATTGAGTTTGCACTTCCAAAAACAGCGTGGACCAGGAACATAAGAGTGTGTAGGACAGTGCATATCGCCCACAAAGTGGAGAAGCATACGCAGATTGAACACCACAGCACTATCGGTTAACTCCTTATAACGACTTAAGTTGTAGTCGGCAATTTTTAGAGCATGAATACAGTCGCCCTTATAAAGACGAGGGTTTGGATCATACTTGTCCATCTCGTCCACATTGTAAACATGCCAAGAGGTAGTATATGCAATAGGCTCATCCCGACGGTGTTCATCCATCCATACAGCCTCCTTCTTGAGGTCATAGTCCATATATTTGGAGATATTCTCCTTAGCCTTTTCTGTCAAATTACGCTGAGCAATCTCGACAATTACGCGATGACCAACACCACCCCAACCAAACGCCTCAATACAGAGCATCATTAGGGTCAAGAAAGTAAATATTCTCTTCATTGTTTGTTATTTTTTGGTTAATTAGATAATCTCAAAAGCAATTTCCATCATATCTGTGAAAGTTTTTTCACGCTGTTCAGCAGTGGTTTCCTCGTGCGTTACAAGCGAGTCAGAGATGGTACAGATACATAGAGCCTGATTACCACTGCGTGCTGCATTCATATATAGCGCCGAAGCCTCCATCTCTACAGCGAGAACTCCCATCTTCTGCCACTGTTTCCACGCTTGAGGGTCATCATTGTAAAAAATCTCGCTTGCCAGGATATTACCTACACGGTAATTTACGCCCATACTCTCTGCTTTGTCAACAGCTGCACGCAACAGACTAAAGTCGGCAATAGGAGCAAAAGTCCCCGGCAGATGAAACTGCGCTGCGAAGTTAGAGTTATCACACGCACCCTGGGCAATAACTATATCGCCAATATGCAGGTCAGGATGGTAGGCGCCGGCAGAACCGGTACGAATGATGCGCTTAACGCCATAGAAGTTAAATAATTCAAAGGTATAGATGCCTATTGATGAAATACCCATTCCGTGTCCCATAACAGACACACGCTTACCTCTGTATGTTCCTGTATAACAGTACATACCGCGAACCTGATTTACAAGTTCCGGATTTTCGAGATATCTCTCAGCCATAAATTTTGCACGCAGGGGGTCGCCAGCCATAATGACTTTTTCAGCAATTTGACCCGCTGTAGCGCCAATGTGTGGTGTAGGTGTCATAATGTGAATTTTTAATTTTTATTACCAAATAATCTCTTCCTTGCCTATGCTTTTGAGATAGTTGTTCGCCTGCGAGAAGTGACGACAACCAAAGAACCCTCTGTATGAGGAGAGTGGCGAGGGGTGTACGGATTTAAGTATCAGGTTACTCTTTGGATTAGCTATAGCTCCCTTGCGCTGAGCATAGCTACCCCAAAGCATATACACCACGCCACTTTTGTGGTCCGATATAGCTTTAACCACAGCATCTGTAAACCTCTCCCAACCATGCCCTGCATGTGATGCAGCTTGATGCGCTCGGACGGTAAGTACTGAATTGAGTAGCAGCACCCCCTGTTTAGCCCAACGGTCCAAATCGCCAGAAGCTGGTATAGGTGCGCCCGTATCGGAGTTTACCTCCTTAAATATATTCTGCAACGACGGAGGAAAGGGCACTCCAGGGTCTACAGAAAAACACAGACCATTTGCCTGACCCTCGCCATGATATGGGTCTTGACCAATGATAACCACTTTTAGGGACTCTAATGGGCATAAGTCAAAAGCACGAAAGATATTTTTACCTTTGGGAAAGATTTGAGTTGAATTATACTCGCCACGCACAAACTCAACCAACTCACTGAAGTATGGCTGGTCAAATTGGTCGGCAAGCAACCTCTTCCAATCTTCTGCTATGCGAACTTCCATAATTTCTCTTTTACTATTACGCGGCACACATCGACATCTGTCATCTTTTTACCCAACAGTTCAACAATATCATTAGCACACTTGAGTTGCTTTACATCGTCATCGCTGGCTGCGATACCAAAAAAGCCCTCGACCTCAACAATAATATTTACCAAGTCCATAATATCGTCACAATAGTCGATAAAAGGTTGATCCAAAACAACCTTATCTACCCCTAAAGCCTTGCAGATAAGTTGAGCCACAATAAACTCAAACTTACGACGGTGGCGAGGAAAAAGATGAACAGAGTCTGCCATACAATCTCTAAAATGTGTAACAAAGATATAAATTTTGAGATTTAATCGCAAATATGCAATGTTTTTTCTATCTTTGCAGAAAATAATAGGTACAAACAAACTCATAAACCTAATATCTATGAAATCTATTTTGAACCTCGTGGCAATATTGCTTATCTGCACTATGCCGCTAACAGCCTCGGCTCAAATGAGAACAGAGGCAAACTCTCCACAGGTAAAGAAGCAGGTTGAACTTACAGCCGATGTAGTTGTCTGCGGTGGAGGTCTTGCTGGTGTCTGCGCTGCTGTATCAGCAGCTCGTCACGGTGCAACAGTTATCCTTGTGCAGGACCGTCCAGTACTTGGTGGTAATGCATCAAGTGAGATGCGTATGGGTATTGTCGGCACAAAGATTGACGATACTCAGGAGACAGGTATCCTTGAGGAGATGCAGCTGCGCAACTTCTACTACAACCCTCTCCAGCGTTATACTATGTGGGATGATGCTATCTACTCAACCGTTGTTTCAGAGCCAAACATCACCCTGCTGCTTAACACCTCTGTAAATGATGTAGTTATGAACGGTGAGCGCATTGCCGCTGTAAAGGCTTGGAACATAAACGCTTACACAGAGTACAAGATTAACGGAACAATCTTTGCTGACTGTACCGGTG
>JAZNTY010000077.1:0-7589 GCA_045592005.1 Alistipes sp.
CCCAATGCGCTATCGCGCAGCACAACTTCCCCCTCAGAGGAGATGATATACTTTGTATTAAGCATATCCAGAATACCCTCATGTGGGAGTTCCACAGGCAGGTAGTAATCTATAATATCTTGATAGCGAGATAGTTTTGCGCCATGATAACCTCCTACAGAACGGTGGAACATAGATGTTGTCGCATCGTTAAACGGTGATACGGCAAGGTTAAATACTCGGTAACCAAGTTCCTTATCCTCCATAATCTGTTTATCGGCTTCGGTCGCTACAATTCGGGTCTTGCGTGGCGCAACAAAATCGTCATAGCTAAGATATCTAAACGCCACAGGGACCATATCGGTAACAACCAGCGCCGACAGCATAGCGATAGCGTAACCTCTGCCCAACTTACCATAAATCACTAACGCCACAACAGCAACAGCAAGCAGTACAAATATAAGAGAGCGGAGCGAGTCGGCACTCATCATCATCTCGCGCTCCTGAGCAATAGCTCCTGCCACAGACCAGCCAATCTCATCATTAAGACCTTGCTTAACTAAATCCTCAGCACCGCCACTGTTGAAAATCTGCTCAAAACGACCACTAATACGCATAGCCGTGCGCTCCTCCCCAAACTCGAATAGGTTTTTACCAAAGATACTGAATATCAATAATATGCCAGCCGTAACTCCTCCACTCCAGAGCAGAGCCTTACGCAGTCGTTGGCTATTCTGCTCTCTGAAAAGTTGCCACAAGGCAAAAGCTGCAAGCAGAGGAACACTCCACTGTAGTACCACAAGTGCCATAGAGACGGTGCGGAACTTGTTATACATCGGCAGTATATTATAGCACAACTTTGTAAACCACATAGCGTTACTACCCCAACTTAGAAGTAGAGCAAAGAGGCTTACGGTCACAACCCACCAACGATTTCTATTACTACAAAGCATAACACCCAGCAGGGCAAGGAAAACCGCCACTGCACCTAAATATGTAGGACCCGCCGTATAAGGCTGTGTACCCCAATAAGTTGTGTCGGTAAGATATGGCACCACATACTGTTTCGGCAAACCTATAAAGTCGAAAAACTCCCACTCTTTCAAGGTCTTATTCAGTGGAGCGTCGGCAGCTGTAGAGTAGCCCTCATAGCCACTCTCGCCACCCATAAAGTCAGGGACCAACATAGTCCAACTCTCGGCTATACCGTAGCTCCACGCCGTAGCGTAGTCCAAATCCAAGCCATCACTCCGCCCCTCAACAGCTGCCACGGCTTCACTACCACCACGAATAGTATCTTTGCTATGCTGCATAGTATAGAAGAGCGACGAGAAGTTTGCGCCTACAGCTAATAGCGCCGCAACAGCAAGTATAGCCGTGCGCTTACCAAAGGATTTTAGCGTCTTATCTTTATAGGCGAATATCAGGTCATTAACCCATAGTGCTAAGGCAGCAAGCAGGAAGTAATAGGTTATCTGCGGATGATTTGCGCCAATCTCAAGCGTCGCAAAAAGTGCCGCTAAAGCACCACCTAAAGCCATATTACCGCGCAGGGTCATATATATAGCACCCATCATCGACGGAGCGTAGACGGCAGCCCACATTTTAGTAATGTGACCAGCACCTATAATCAGGAAGAAGTAGGTCGATAAGCCATAGGCAAGACCTGCCACAACGCCTATCCACGGGCTGTATCCCATCATCACAACCATAAGCCACATTGAGAGCATAGCGAAGAAGATAAGCACTAAGGGCTCTCCCATAGCCCCCACAACCTTATCAGCTATGGTTTTAATGAATTGATGCGGGTAGCGTATGTTTATCATATATGCCGGCATACCACCAAACATAGCGCCCGTCCACTGAGGGTCCTCACCTGTAGCGGCACGATGTGCGCGGATATCACTACTCATACCGTCAAATTGTTGTATATCGTGCATTACTATCTTGCGACCTTCAAACTGAGGAGCGAAGCAGACTGCACACACTGCAAAAAATATAGCCACAGCTGCAAAAAGCGGAACTAACGGGGGTAATATTCTCTTCAAACTCTTCATTTTCTGTATATTTACCAAATAACAACCCCAAAAGTACAAAAAAACATTCACATTTCTGAACTCTATCACAAAATTTGCTTATCTTTGCTAAAATATACGACCATTTGGACAAAATTTATGATTACACTTGACGATATTCGTAAACCTATAGCCGATAGAATTGAGGAGTTCGAGCAGTTTGTCCGCGACTCTTTCTGCGAAAAGGAGGGCAGTCTGCTATCTGAGATGGTCGACTATATTCTCTCCTCACGCGGTAAAGGTCTGCGTCCTGTGCTTACAATGCTTTCTGCTGCGGCAACATCCCCCTCCGGCAGTTTCGGCAAGCGCACCATGCTGGCGGCTATGCTGATAGAGATGATACACACTGCCTCACTTGTTCATGACGATGTTATTGACGAGTCTGACCTTAGGCGCGGCAAGGCTTCGGTAAATGCTCGCTGGCAATCTCGAAATGCAGTTATTGTGGGCGACTATATCCTTGCCAGGAATATGGATATAGGTCTTAAAAGTGGTCAATATGACCTACTGACCCACATCATCGGCAATATGGCGGTGCTATGTGAGGGCGAAATTTTACAGTCAGACCACGCCGGTAAACTCGACCTCTCAGAAGAGGATTACTACGATATAATATACAAAAAAACAGCCTCTCTCTTTGCCTCGTGCGCCTCGGCTGGAGCTATGTCTGTAGGAGCTCCGCGTAAAACAGTGGAGAGTATGCACCGTTTTGGCGAGATGGTAGGTATGGCGTTCCAAATTGTAGATGATATATTGGACTATACCCCCGACAACAACACCGGCAAGCCTGTGGCAAATGACCTTCAAGAACGCAAGATTACCTTACCACTACTGATGACGCTCAAACGCGTTGACGAGCAGCAACGAGCTCAGATTATCAAAGCTGTAGAGCGTGCCGCCATCGACCCCCAGGCTGTAGAGGAGGTTCGCGCACAGGTAGAGGCTCATAACGGTGTTGCAGCAGCCAGAGAGGTGTTGCAACGATTTTTGCAGCGCGCCATGTCAGAACTCTCGCACCTTGAACAGACGCCTTATCAACAGGCAATGATGAACCTATGCACATTTGTTGCCGAGCGTGATAGATAGAAATAACCATTAAAACTAAAATATTATGACAAAGCAAAAAAGTAATGTATTTGCGATTGGAGTAATGTTCTTACTCTTCTTTATGATCGCGTTTGTGACAAACTTTGCCGGCTCTATGGGCGTGATTGTCCAGAACCAATTTGGAGCATCGAACGCTATGGCTCAACTCGGTACTTTGGCAAACTTTATCGCCTATGCTTGTATGGGTATTCCTGGAGGTCTTATCTTAAAGCGTAAGGGCTACAAGTTTACATCTCTACTCGCTGCTGCCGTAGGTTTTGTAGGCGTGGCTATTCAGTTTGCCTCAGGCTATGCAGAGTCTTTCGCTGTATATGTTCTGGGCGCCTTCATCGCAGGTTTCTCTATGTGCCTGCTCAACCTTGTTGTAAACCCTATGCTCAACACTCTTGGTGGTGGTGGCAACCGCGGTAACCAGCTCATTCAGCTTGGAGGCTCTTGTAACTCTATCGGTGGTACTATTGCCCCTATTTTCTTAGGATATATGATTGGTGGTCAGGCTGCTAACGCAAGTGTTGGTGATGCTGCTCCTGCGATGATTACAGCTATGGCTATCTTCGCTTTGGCATTTATTATCATCGCTCTATCTGCTATCCCTGAACCTCACATGGAGACCGCCGAGGAGAAAGCGGCTCGCAAGGCTGGCAATGTAGCGAAGGACCCTCACAGCCCTATGTCTTTCCGCCACTTTGTCTTGGGCGCTATCGCCATCTTCTTCTATGTTGGTGTTGAGGTAGGTATTCCAAATACTGCAAACCTCTATATGTCCTCTCTCGAAGGTGTTGGACCTGTTATTGCAGGTACTTTGGTAGGTTTCTATTGGTTCCTGATGATGTGTGGTCGCCTTATTGGTGGTGCCGTTGGTGGTAAGGTCTCTTCAAAGGCTATGCTTACAACCGTATGCTCTATTGCTTTGGCATTCATTCTGGCACTAATGTTTACCCCAGAGTCTGTACGCATCACAATTCCTGTGGTTGAGGCTCAGGTACCGCTGAGTATGATGTTTATGTTCCTCTGTGGTCTGTGCACATCAGTTATGTGGGGTGCAATCTTCAATCTCGCTGCCGAGGGTCTTGGTAAGTATACCCCACTTGCATCAGGCATCTTTATGTCATTGGTTTGCGGTGGTGGCATATTACCATTTATCCAGGGCTTTGTGGCTGACTCTGTAGGCTACATCAACAGCTATTGGGTAATTATCGCAGGCTTAGCTTATATGCTCTTCTATGCTCTGTTTGGCTCAAAGAATGTCAATACTGATATCAAGACCGAGTAATATCAAACAACTTATTAGTATGGTGGGGACTAAAGGCTATTTTAGTCCCCACTTTCTGTATGGAAGGAGAGACCTTCTAAAGGCACAACACTCTCAAAATTTGGAGGTTATTTTTTTTTGTACTACCTTTGCATCCGCGTATCAACCTCTTATAATGGGTGTGCGGCAAGAAGAGTTGTATAGTGGAGCCTTGCGGCTCTTACAGGTCGGGATTAGTGGATAGTGATCCGCTATGGTATGCCAATCGCAGCGATAATGTTGAGCGGGAACTATTAAATTTTGTTGCAACAATGAACAAGGATTCGTTGATTAAGCTCGTAAACGAGCAAATGTGGGCTAAGACCGATGCGGATATCCCACAGTTTAATGCAGGTGATACTATCACCGTAACTTACCGTATTATCGAGGGTAGCAAGGAGCGTCTTCAGAGCTTCCGTGGTGTGGTTATCCAGATTAAGGGTACAGGCAAGACCAAGATGTTCACTATCCGTAAGATGTCAAACGGCGTGGGCGTTGAGCGTATCTTCCCTCTCTACTCTCCACACCTCGACAAGATTGAGGTTAACAAGCGTGGTGCAGTTCGTCGTGCTCGCATCTACTACTTCCGCGAACTTACCGGTAAGAAGGCTCGTATCAAGGAGCGTCGTATTGCAAAACCTGAGGCTTAGTTCTCTGCTGATTGCAAAAAGAGGAGGGTGCCCAATTATATTAGGCACCCTCTTTTAATTGTGTTTTGTCGTTACTTAAAGGTCCACTTAATACCTACAGCCGGCAAAACCTTAAAGCCCTTAGCAGCAAAGTTATTTGATATCTCCACCTCTCCACCTACGCTGAGGTTTACGCGATCCCAACCCTTGATTTTATTAAGGTTTACCCAAAACTGAGGTTCTGTAAGTAGAATATACTCGGTATTTTGCCATGCTCTAACCTCTCGCCAGAAGTTCAATTCGCGAGCTATCTCCCAATAAGCGCCCATAGCCTTTGGAGAGTAGTCGAAGTCCACAAAAAAGTAGGTACTGCCACCATTATCGGGACGGAACATTTCAACAGTTGAGGTAACGCAACCTCGACCGGTGTCATAAAACAATTGCACATTTTATCCCTTCAGCGGGGAAGACGAACATAAGAGTATCACAAAAAGTGGCACAAATAGAGTCAAAAATCTCTTCATAACATCTCATTGTTTAGGTTAATTAAAATTATTGGCAATTTTCCTCTATTTAGGCTCATTTTTCGCATAAATAGATATCAAGAGTAGCCTTTTTGTCATAAAATATTTATATCAGCTGGGTAAAAATTGTAAAAACCGCTATCTTTGTAGTGAAAATATATTTTGAAAAAGCCCAATATTATGATATATACCGTTATTACAGCTATCGTACTAACAACTGCCGCTGCCCTTGCCTACTTTTTGGGAAGAAAGAGTGTGGCAAATAGTAGTCAAAATAGAGATATAGAGCATCTTCAACAGCTAAATCAGAGTCTGAGAGAAACCCTCTCTGAGCGAGAGGTAAAGATTGAGCAGCAGATTGCTCAAATCAACACTCTCTCCTCCGAGCGAGAGGCGCTATCTGCCGTTGCCGAGAATATTCGTCAGCAGTTACGCGAGCGTATAGAGGAGCACAAACAGCAGATGAGTGATACTGTAGCGAGCCATAATGCTCAAATAGAGAGTCTTAAAGCCGAGTCTAAACACACGACTGAACTGCAGATGAAGGAATTAAAGCTCTCCTACGAGCAGCAACTTAAACTACTTAAAGAGTCCTCTGAGAACCTTGTTGAGCAGGTACGACAGATGAACAAGGCGCAGGTAGATGGGCAGCTAAAACTTATTCAGGAACAGATGCAGACTACCTCTGAGAAGATACTCAAAGCACGACAGGAGGAGCTTGGTGTTAGCAATATTGAGCAAGTATCGAAGATTGTAGACCCTTTACGCGAGAGCCTAAAGCAGATGAATGAGGCTTTAGACAACTCTAAGCGCGAACATTTAGAGAGTATGACTCGCTTAGATACCACCATCCGTGAGAATATGAAAAACAGCAAGGAGTTAGGAGAGACTGCCGAGCGTTTAGCTCACGCCCTAACTGCCGAGGTTAAGGTACAGGGCAATTTTGGAGAGCTTAAACTCAAGAAACTTTTTGAAGATTTGGGACTTGAGGAGGGTACACACTACACCACACAACAGGCTCTGAGGGATAAATATGGCAATAAGATTAAGGGTAATGAGGATAAAAATCTCATTCCCGACTTTATTCTCCACTTTCCTAACAATAGAGATGTTATTGTCGACTCTAAGGTCAACCTTACTGCCTACGAGCAGTATATCAACTGCGAAGATAGTGACCAAAAGAGCCGATACTTA
Organism: Alistipes sp.; assembly: GCA_045592005.1. Lineage (GTDB taxonomy): Bacteria > Bacteroidota > Bacteroidia > Bacteroidales > Rikenellaceae > Alistipes. The sequence continues at coordinate 6,800 of JAZNTY010000077.1, forward strand.
GCAGATCATATCAAGGCAGTACGCAAACAGGTGGATAACTTAGCCAACAAAGACTATAGCGGCTACCTCGATGCCAAATACACAAGGCTCAACTTTGTGATTATGTATATGTTTCAGGAGTCAGCCCTCAACCTGGCACTCTTTAATGATACCGGACTTTGGAGATATGCCTATGACAAAGGGGTATTGATTTTGGGACCTCAGACGATGTATATGAACCTCCGCATATTGGAACTTATGTGGGTACAGACAAGGCAGTTGGTTAAGCAAAAGGATATTATCAAAAATGCCGAGCTTATGATTGCCCGCGTACAAGACTTTGCTACACATCTAAACCAGACGGAGAGCAAGATGCAAGATGCCCTTAAGAGTTTCCAAACACTCAAGGACGATACTCAGTCCGGCGGTCACACAATCATAACCTCCGCAAGGACGGTCATAAATCTCGGCGTGCAACAGAACAAAAAGAAGGTCGACCTAACCAGCATATTTGTCGATGAGGACGAGAGCTCTCTACTCCTTGAGCCTGAGAGTACATCGGAGGCACAGAATAGCGTATCTTAGCACAAAATTTTAGACCTATGCGAGTAGCAATATACGGAGCCGGTTCGCTCGGCACAATTCTCGGAGCCTTTATAGCTAAGGCTGGCGAAGATATCGAACTTATAAACCGCAACAAGGCACACATAGAGGCTCTACAGAACTCCGGAGCACACATTGTGGGCACTGTGGAGTTTACACAACCCGTCGTAGCCTATACGCCAGATCAAATGAGCGGAAAGTACGATAT
>JAZNTY010000078.1:0-5911 GCA_045592005.1 Alistipes sp.
GAACTATTGATGCTCCGCCATCGGCGATACGCTTAATTTGGGCTACTGATGCATTAACATCGGCAGTGGCAGTATTGGTCATCGACTGCACCGCTATAGGGTTGTTGCCTCCGATTTTTGTAGAGCCGATAGCTACCTCAATGCTCTTTCGGCGTGTAAATTTGGACAGGTTCATTGCAAAATGATGTGTTAGAGATACAAAAGTAGACAAAATTTTTAGTTAACACACCACATCTTCTAACTATTTTCTTGGCAAATAACCCCAATTATCGATCTATGTAATCTCGTACAAACTCATTTACAACAAATGGCACCTTCATAGCACCTTCACTAACAGTAATCTCTGCCCTTTCATTTCCGTTTATTATGATGATAGTATTTCCAGAATAGGACACTTTAATTGTATAGTTATCGTCGGCATCAGTACCGGATATATGAACGATAGAAATTCTACCTTTATCATCATACATATATTCTTCCTTGAACTCATAACCCTCCTTAGAATTCATAATATGACACTTCAACACATGTGCATTTCTCAACTCTCTGAACTCCGCCCATGAGAGCTGACCCAAAGATGAGTCATCGTCATTGTCATTGTCTGCACATGCGATAATACCAATACTGATAAAAAGACCTAAAAAGAAGGCTGCCAAAATTGAAAAAAACTTTTTCATAATAGATGATTTGTGCTGCCTATCTCCAACACAGCTATTAAAAAAGAGAAAGTGTGGAGATAATTAGTCTATCTGAACGAAGGTTGTGGAATGACCCGAAAACAAACACAACAATACAGAGTAAGAGTCTCTTGCCATCCTTGTATTCAGGAAACTTCAATATTTTCGTTCGGGGATAAAAACTAATACACTTTCATCAACAAATATTTCTACCGAGAGTATCTGCCCAACGATGTTACAAAAATAGGTAATTTTCTCAAATAACACCCTCTTTGTCTTCACTTTCTTACTGATAAGCAATCTCATATACTTAGCAATATCTTCAACAGATGTTGGGCGAGGTTTGCCTCCCGTGCCGACATTCGGTTTTAAGGTTATTTGGTTAATTTATCAAGTCTTTGATGGTTTTGTTTCTAAATACGCCTGTAAAAATTTTATTGAATTAACAAAACGGGCATCAGTTGTGGTATTTCCCTAATTTTTACTAAATTTGTGCTGTGAACCCTTTAGATAACGATATAAAGTTTATCTCCGGTGTAGGAGAGGTGCGTTCCAAACTCTTGGCAAAAGAGATTGGCGTTAGGAGTGTAGGCGATATGCTCTACCATTTCCCTTTTCGCTATGTGGACCGTACAAAGGTCTACAAAATAGGCTCTCTAAATGAGGCGAACTGCACCTCCGGCTATATCCAAATCAAGGGGCGTATTACGGGTAAAAACTTCTTTGGCGAGGGTCGCCGTCGCCGCTTTGTGGTCTATCTCTCTGATGATACAGGTCGCGCTGAGTTGATATGGTTTCAGGGAATAAAGTGGGTAGAGAATAAGTTTGAGCTAGGCAGGGAGTATGTGGTCTTTGGACGCCCATCGTTTTTCAAGAGTGAATTGAGTATGGTCCACCCGGAGGTCGAGAGTTACGAAGTACTTCTCTCGCGCAAGGAGCGTGGTGGGTTACAGGGCATATACTCAACGACTGAGAAGCTCTCTTCTGCCATAGGTTCTAAAGGTATGTATAACATTATCAGCAAGATATGGGAAAATCTGCGCGGTAAGGTTGCCGATTATATGCCAGAATATCTCCGCACCCGCTATGGGCTTATCTCGCTCGAAGAGGCTCTATACAACATCCACTTTCCGCAATCTCAGCCTCTGCTTAAGCAGGCTCAATATCGTCTTAAATTTGACGAGTTCTTTGGTATTCAGCTCAACATACAGTCGCTCCGTGCCGCTCGCACCTCAGCAAAAGTGGGCTTCCATTTTGGGCGTGTAGGCAAGTATTTTGACGCCTTTTACAACTCTTGTCTGCCATTTCCATTAACAAATGCCCAAAAGAGGGTTATCAAAGAGATACGCCAAGATACTGTTTCGGGCTACCAGATGAACCGACTACTTCAAGGCGATGTAGGTAGTGGCAAGACTGTTGTCGCGCTGATATCGATGATACTCGCCGTTGATAATGGATATCAAGCCTGCCTTATGGCTCCTACCGAGATACTCGCCCGTCAGCACTACGCCACAATAGTCAAGATGGTTGGCGATATAGGTCTTAGGGTCGGCATACTTACCGGTACGACAAAGACAAAGGAGCGTCGCCAAATCCTTGCCGAATTAGTCGATGGCAATATTGATATACTTATCGGCACCCACGCCCTACTTGAGGAGCGTGTGCAATTTGCCAACTTAGGCTTTGTGGTCATTGATGAACAACACCGTTTTGGCGTGGAGCAGCGTGCCCGATTGTGGACAAAGAACAACAACCCGCCACATATCCTTGTAATGACTGCCACACCGATACCTCGCACTTTGGCGATGACAATCTATGGCGACTTAGACTACTCCGTCATTGACGAACTACCGCCTGGCAGAAAGCCTATACAGACCCTACACTACCATGACTCTGCAAGGCTGAAACTCTTTGGTTTTATGCGCAAGCAAATTGCTCAGGGGCGACAGATTTATATTGTCTACCCCCTTATCAAAGAGTCCGAGAAGGCAGATTATGCCAATCTTGAGGAGGGCTTTGCCGCTATAGTTCAGGACTTTCCACTACCACAATATCGTGTTTCGGCATGTCACGGCAAAATGAAGCCGGAGGATAAAGAGGAGGCTATGCGCCAATTTAAGTGTGGCGAGGCAGATATCCTTGTGGCAACATCTGTTATCGAGGTGGGCGTAGATGTCCCCAACGCTTCGGTTATGGTTATCGAGTCTGCCGAGCGCTTTGGTCTGGCACAGCTACACCAGCTGCGTGGGCGCGTGGGGCGTGGTGCCAACCAATCTTACTGTATACTGATGTCGGACGAGGAGCTGTCAAAAGAGTCCCGTACACGCTTAGAGGCTATGTGCCAAACTTCAGATGGCTTCAAACTTGCAGAGTTAGACCTACAGTTGCGCGGTGCAGGAGATATAAACGGCACACTACAAAGCGGTGAGGCTATAAACTTCAAAATTGCCAACCCAGCCTCAGACAATCAGATACTTCAGCTCGCCCAGCAGGCTGCTATAGCCCTGCTCTCTGCTGACCCATCTCTGAGTGATGAACGGCATATTGCCCTGCACACACTTAAGGCTCGATATGCAAAAAGTTCGGATATTGACTTTTCAAAGATATCATAATAATAGTACAAACAGTCCGTTATTAAGGCATGAAACAACTCCTAAGCATTCTCTTTACACTGCTTACCATACCTCTCTATGCACAACTATATAATGTCGGGGAGCAGTTAGACTATCGTGTGGCATATAAAGCTAAATTGGTGCCCAACACCGAAATGGCTACCGTAACTGTTCGCACAAGCCTTGATACTCTAAGCGGCAGGAGTGTCTACCGCGTTACAGGTATCGGCAAGATTATGCCTGAGTATCGCTGGTTCTTCAACATCGAGGACCGCTACGATATCCTTGTCGACACCCTCTCAAAACAAACTCTACGCTTTGAGAGCAATATTCACGAGGGGGACTACACCTTCCGTAGCCACTACACCTACGATTGGGACAAAATGGAGGTCCACACTTGGGCTCAAAGTCGCCAGCTGGCACCCAAAACAAAGGTTATGCCGCTGACAAAGCAGAGTATGGACCCTGTATCACTCTACTTTAACCTCCGCTCAATAGATGCCTCGACTCTCAAAGTGGGCGAGAAGCATAATTTGGAGATGGTGTTGGAGGATACTGTCAAAGTGCTTAAATTCCGACTGCTTGGGCGCGAAATTTGCCGTATCCCTCAAAAGGGTAAGTTCCGCACTATAAAGCTCGCCTGCACCCTCGGAACAAGCGAGGGGTTCTCGTTTACCGACGGTTCAGAGTTCTTTATATGGATAACAGACGATAAAAATAAGTTCCCACTGCTGTTAGAGTCGCCCATAAGGATAGGCAGCATACGCGCTTATATCTCTGATTTCAAAGGGCTCAAATACCCTCTTGACTGCAAAATAAAATAATTTTATTATTTTTGCACAAAATATAACCGAGATAAACATCAACAACACAACTATGGAAGAGAATAAATACGACTACAACGCCGATAACTATGACGACTATGAACAAGATGGTCAGGAGGCATCACAAAAATCCATTCGTGGCTACCGCATAGTCATTATACTGCTTGCTATTATCTTAGCAGGTATCTCAGCACTCTATTTCAACCTTAACCGTCAGCAGCAGCGCGACTATCAGCTTCTACAAATAGACCGCGACTCTATTCAGAGTAACCTCTCAAGCCTTATTACCGAGTACGACAGCCTTAAGTTCTCAAACGACACTATCGCTGCAAAACTCGTTGAGGCAAACCAGATGATGGAGCAACTCAAGCGCGAGCGCCGTTGGAACTACGCCAAAATAAAGGAGTACGAGAAGGAGGTGGGAACACTGCGTAGCGTTATGCGTAACTATCTTAAACAGATAGACTCTCTCAACAACCTCAATAAGAAGTTGGTAGCCGAAAATGTTAGCTACCGAAAAGAGATATCTACCGCCAACCTCCGCGCCGATGTTGCAGAAGAGAAAGCCTCTGAATTGGAGAATAAAGTGCGTCAAGGCTCTATCCTTCGCGCTCGCGATATTACTATGGTCGCCCTCAATGCACGCGATAAGGAGGTTTCACGCGTCAAAAATGCCGTAACCCTGCGTACCGACTTTGCTATATCCTCAAATGAGCTCGCCACTCCAGGAAACCGCACCATATACCTTGTTATCAAGTCGCCAGACGGCTATCTGCTTACCTCTGAGAGTATGCCAACCTTCAACTTCCAGGGTATGAGCACCGGATACTCCGCTTCACGCGATGTGGACTATCAAAATGAAGATGTGAGCGTAAGTATCTATTTCCACGGCAGTGGCTTTACCGAAGGTCAGTATCATATCGAAATCTATACAGATGACAACCTTATCGGTTCTGGAAGTGTATCGTTAAGATAAGAATAAGGACATAAACCGTTATAAATCAGACATTAAAGGCTGCCTGCAAGAAAAACTTGTGACAGCCTTAATTTGCATAAAAATGCATAAATAATAGCATTACAATGCTTTCAGCGAAGGAAATGCGTTGTGGAGCATCTCGACCACATTTTTGTGGTCCACCCCCTCTCGCAGAACCATAATAATGGTATTGTCACCAGCAACGGTACCCAACACCTCTGGCGATTTACGGCTGTCGACAATTACTCCGATAGCATTTGCGTAGCCAGACTTTGTAATAATAACGCCCACATTAGCAGAAAACTTAACATCCAAAATAGCATCGCCGAGATTTGAAATGCCTATCTCCCCGTGTGAGGCGATATGCTCGGCAGATACATAGATGTAACCCTTTTCCGGATGAGGCATTTTAGAGATATTAATCTCTTTGAAATCACGCGACAGAGTACTCTGTGTTGCGTGTACGCCTCTTTTAGCCAAATGCTGTATCAGTTCCTCTTGGGAACCAATTAATTCATCTGCGATAATTCGCTTAATAATACTTAAGCGTTCACTCTTTTTTCCCATAATATTTCAAAAAAATCAACCATTTCTGCAAAAATAATAAAAAATCATTCCACCAACAACCAAAACAGACTCTTTTTGTAAAAAAAACGAAAAAAGTTTGTATTTTGTCAAAAACTTACTACCTTTGCCCCCGCAATTGGGAGTTTAGCTCAGCTGGTTTAGAGCATCTGCCTTACAAGCAGAGGGTCGGCGGTTCGAATCCGTCAACTCCCACGAGCGTAACAAAATCGACAATAAAGCCACTCATTAGAGTGG
>JAZNTY010000079.1:0-2301 GCA_045592005.1 Alistipes sp.
AGGTGGTTAAAATTCTTATTGTGTCTCATTTGATTTAATCTTTATCGAGTTTGTACATTGATACATCCATTCCGAAACGAAGATTGAGGTCTGCCAACAGAGCATCAAGCTCGGTGAGAGACTTCTTTCCGAAGTTACGGAACTTAAGGAGCTCGTTACGGTTGAGCTTTACAAGATCGCCGATGGTCTCAACATCTGCTGCCTTAAGGCAATTGAGTGCACGAACACTCAGGTCCTTATCAACAAGCTTAGTCTTGAGAAGTTGGCGCATGTGGAGCTCTGGCTCGTTGAGATCGTTCTCAGTATTAGTATCCTCAAGGATAAAATTCATCTTTTCATCCGAGAAGAGCATAAAGTGCTGAATAAGGATCTTTGCAGCCTCACTCAATGCATCATTTGGTTTGATAGAGCCGTCGGTGGTAATCTCCAGAACAAGTTTCTCATAGTCGGTACGCTGCTCAACTCGATAGTCCTCTCTTGCCCACTTTACATTGACAATAGGGGTAAAAATCGAGTCAATTGGAAGTACGCCGAACTCTGCATTCTCTGGAGCATTCTCCTCTGATGGTACATAGCCACGACCCTTGCCGATGGTAATGGTCATCTGCATCTTTGTACCAGGAGCCAAACGACAGATTACCAAATCCGGATTGAGCACCTTAAATGATGTAAGGAAGTTCGAGATATACCCTGCAGTAAGTTCTGTAACACCTGCAACATTGATGGCAGCCTTCTCTGCCTCCTGATTCTCTACAGTGCGGATGAAGCGAACCTTTTTAAGGTTAAGTATGATATTGAGCATATCCTCCATCACGCCCGGAACAGCGGCGAACTCATGATCTACGCCAGCAACCTTTACCGTTGTAATGGCATAACCCTCCAACGATGAAAGAAGTACACGACGCAAGGCATTACCGATGGTCATTGCATAACCCGGCTCAAGTGGGCGAAACTCAAACTTACCGTAAGTTGCCGTTGATTCGAGAATGCAAACCTCATCAGGTCTTTGAAACGCTAATATTGCCATATATTTACTACAGTTTTGTGTGTTAATTACTACTTCGAGTACAGCTCGACGATGAACTGCTCCTTGATGTTCTCAGGTATCTCCTGACGCTCTGGCTTCTGGAGGAACTTACCGCTAAGGGTAGCACCATCCCACTCAAGCCATGAGTAACGGCTGTGAGAAGTACCCATAAGTGAAGAGGTAATTACTTCAAGAGACTTTGACTTCTCACGAACAGATACTACATCGCCCTCACGAAGAGTATACGAAGGGATATTGACAACATTTCCATTCACACAGATGTGACGGTGTGATACGAGCTGACGAGCAGCTGCGCGAGTTGGAGCGATACCGAGACGGTATACTACATTGTCCAAACGGCACTCAAGAAGCTTAAGGAGGTTCTCACCTGTGATACCTCCCATACGAGCTGCCTGCTCATAGGTGCGAGAGAACTGCTTCTCAAGAATACCATAGGTATACTTTGCCTTCTGCTTCTCGCTGAGCTGGACGCCATACTCGGTAACCTTCTTACGCTTGCGAGCAAGACCGTGCTGTCCCGGTGGAACAGGTCGCTTGTCAAAACTCTTGTCAGCGCCGTAAATAGCCTCGCCAAATCTTCTGGCGATTTTGGTCTTTGGTCCTATATATCTTGCCATAATTGTTTTAACTTTTTGAGTTTGTAATGTAAAATGATTATACGCGACGGCGGTTAGGAGCACGGCAACCGTTGTGTGGCAGTGGTGTTACATCGATAATCTCTGTAACCTCAATACCTGCGCCGTGGATAGTACGAACTGCACTCTCACGACCCTGACCCGGACCCTTCACATAAACCTTTACCTTACGCAGACCCATATCAAATGCAACCTTTGCGCAATCAGCTGCGGCAGTCTGTGCTGCATACGGTGTGTTCTTCTTAGAACCACGGAAACCCATCTTACCTGCTGATGACCAGCTGATTACCTCGCCAATCTCATTGGTAATGGTTACGATAACATTATTGAAAGTTGAGTGTACGAATGCCATACCGGTCTGACCAACCTTAACAACCTTCTTCTTAACTGTTCCTGTTTTCTTTGCCATAACTGCCAATATTACTTAGTTGCCTTCTTCTTATTTGCTACTGTCTTCTTCTTACCCTTACGAGTACGAGCGTTGTTCTTGGTGCTCTGACCACGAACAGGAAGACCAATACGATGGCGGATACCGCGATAGCAACCGATATCCATCAATCGCTTAATGTTCAACTGAACAAGAGAACGGCACTCGCCCTCTACCTTGATATCCATCTC
>JAZNTY010000080.1:0-5456 GCA_045592005.1 Alistipes sp.
TTTAGGTTGTCCTATGGGTTTTGGAGGTCCTTCGGCTGGATATATGGCTACACGCGAGGCGTTTAAGCGCAATATGCCGGGTCGTATCATCGGTGTTTCTGTCGACCGCTTAGGCAACAAGGCTCTGCGTATGTCTCTACAGATGCGCGAGCAGCACATCAAGCGTGAGCGCGCAACCTCTAATATCTGCACTGCATCAGCTTTGATGGCATCTATCGTCGGTTTCCACTGCGTATACAACGGTGCTGAAGGTCTAACCCGCGCAGCTATGACAGCGCATACAGCCGCAGTATCTGTAGCTAAGAACCTGAGCGATATGGGTTACGATATTGTCAACGACTGCTTCTTCGATACCATTGAGGTTGTTGCTGAGGCTGCTGTGGTTGAGTCTATAGCCTTAGAGAATGGCATAAACTTCTACTACCCTGCTGAGGATCGCGTGCGTATAGCCTTTGACGAAGTTACTACCATTGAGGAGATTGTTACCGTTATCAATATCTTTGCTACCGCCGCAGGTTGCGATATAGGCGAGCTGATGATTGCTTCGGCACAGGAGATACCTCTCAATTTGCGCCGTACGCTACCACTGCTTGCAGAACCTATCTTTAACCGCTATCGTTCAGAGAGCGATTTGATGCGTTACATCAAGCGTTTAGAGCTGCGCGATATCTCCCTTGCCAACTCGATGATTTCGTTAGGCAGCTGCACAATGAAGCTCAATGCAGCCGCTATAATGCAGCCGCTCTCAATCGCCGGCTTCCAGAACATCCACCCATTTGCCCCTGCTGACCAGGCTGAGGGTTATCTACAACTTATCGACTCTTTGGAGCACGACTTGGCGACAATCACAGGCTTTGATGCCTGCTCACTACAGCCAAATTCGGGTGCTGCGGGCGAGTATGCCGGACTTATGGTCATCCGCGCATATCACCAAAGCCGCGGTCAGGGTTACCGTAATGTGGTGCTTATCCCAGCCTCTGCACACGGCACAAATCCTGCCTCGGCAGCTATGGCGGGCATGAAGATTATTACCGTAGCGTGCGATGCAAACGGAAATATAGATGTCGAGGACTTGAAGGCTAAGGCTGAGCAGTATTCGGCAGAACTTTGCGCCCTGATGGTTACATATCCATCAACCCACGGCGTATTTGAGAGCCGTATACGCGAGATTGTTGATGCGGTGCACGATGCCGGTGGCGAGGTATATATGGACGGTGCAAATATGAATGCTCAGGTGGGTCTTACCAACCCTGGCTTTATCGGCGCCGATATATGCCACCTCAACCTACACAAAACTTTCGCTATGCCTCACGGTGGTGGCGGTCCGGGTGTAGGTCCTATCTGCTGTGCAAGACACCTCGCACCTTTCTTGCCGTCACACTCGGTTGTAACCACCGGCGGCGAGCAGGGAATTACTGCCGTATCATCCTCTCCATGGGGTTCAGCTATGTTACTGCCAATCACATACGGATATATCAAGATGCTCGGCGAGGAGGGTTTAAGAACTGCCACCGAGATGGCTATTGTCAATGCCAACTATATGGCTTCGGCTATCAAAGAGGAGTTTAGAACCTACTATTCAGGCGAAACCGGTCGTGTGGCACACGAGATGATACTCGACCTAACCCACTTCAAGCGCGAATATGGCGTTGATTGTGGCGATGTAGCACACCGTCTTATGGACTACGGCTTCCACGCCCCTACCCTCTCTTTCCCTGTCCACGAAACCCTTATGGTAGAGCCTACCGAGAGTGAACCAAAGGAGGAGATGGACCGCTTTATCGAGGCTCTTGTCTCTATCAAGCGCGAGTGCGAGGCTATCGACAACCAAAGCGACAATGTTGTGGTCAATGCACCTCATACCGCTATGGAGCTTGCCGTCGAGTGGAACCACCCATATTCAAGAATGGAGGCTGCCTTCCCATTAGAGTGGGTCGGAGTATCTAAATTCTTCCCTTATGTATCGAAAATCGACAATGGCTACGGCGACCGTAACTTGGTGGCTATAAATAAAGAGTAACGCTATGCGTACACTACTGACCATTCTGCTGACCTCTTTGGTCTGGGCAATAATTATCACTGCCTTCTTTGAACTGCGTACTGCCGAAGAGGTTGCTGCTCCTGCCGCTGTAGAGCAGAGCCAAATACCATCCGAGCCTACAAAACAGGAGAAACGGACCACAAAGAAAGCTACACAAAAAATCAAGGCTAAGAGTAGCAACAGCATCTCAAAAGCCGTCGCTCAGCCAGAGGCTAAACAGCAGAAGAGTCAGGTCGTGGAGCAACCTACGGAGACTACACCAAAGGCTACGGCTACAACTCCAACGGTACCAGCAACAACCACTGCAACGGAGAGCATTGACTATGCTCGCGATATTGACGGTAAATGGGTTCCGGTAGAGGGGGCAGAGCATCCAATAGAGTTCACAAAGTACAATGTAGCCATTCAGTACAGAGGTTATCAGAAGCGTATTAACTACTCACTAAAGGGACAGAGACTGAAAATTTATTTAGACAGCAATGCCCGTTGCGAGATTACCAAGCAGGACGGGGAGTACTACCTTGAAATATACAATTCACAAGACTTCTCTGGTAAGTATAGGCGCGTATCTCAACCGCGCAAGATAGCGATGCGCAGATTAGACGAAAGTACATACACCGAGAACATCTGTGGCAAGTGGAGCCCGATAAATGGTCAGGAGCATGCTATAGAATTTACGAAATATGGCACTGCTATTCAATATAGGGGCTACGAGAAACGAATGGAGTACTCTCTTAATGGTAGCGACCTACGAATATATTTAGATAGCAATGCCCGCGTAGTGATTAGCGAGGACGCATCATACTACTACCTTGAGATTTACAATTCTCAAGATTTTTCGGGTCGCTATCGTAAATCCAAATAAAAGCACTATATTTGCGAACTTTAACATTAAAAATAATAGACAATGAAAGTAGAAAACAGTAAAATGGTTGCGGTAAACTACACCCTTACCGTTGACGGACAGATTGCAGATAAGAACCCTGAAGGAAAGCCATTAGAGTTCGTTTGTGGTGCAGGTATGCTCCTACCTAAGTTTGAGGGCGCGCTTATGGGCAAAGAGCCAGGAGATAAGGTTTCATTTACCCTTGAGCCAGCAGATGGCTATGGCGAGGTTATCGCTGATGCTATAGTAGATTTGCCAAAGAATATCTTTATGATTGACGGCAAGATTGCTGAGGATATTCTCTTTGTAGGCAACATTGTCCCTATGTCCGATGCTGAGGGTCACCGTATGAACGGTATTATCCGCGAGGTTAAGGAGGAGACTGTAGTAATGGACTTTAACCACCCTATGGCTGGCAAGACCCTTAACTTCGATGTAGAGGTTGTATCTGTTCGCGATGTAACCCCTGAGGACCTACAGGGTCAGTGCGGCTGTGGTTGTGGCGAGGGTTGCGACTGTGGCGACCACGAGTGCGGCGAGGGTTGTGACTGCGGCAGTTGCCACTAATAATTAACATATATTACCGAAACAAGAGAGTCCCGTGGTTTCCCACGGGACTCTGCTTTATATCATCAAGTATTGATTAGTAGCCCAACACTTTTGATGATGCATAAGAGATTTTGAGTGCATTTGCACGACGAAGCTCCTGCTTAACATCGGCAATGATACCCATCTTCGTATTACCATCAGCCTTAAGACAGATAGTCATTGAAGCACGGTCAACCTCAGACAATTTGTCGCGCTCAGCAGCAGCGAAGTCGAGGATGTCCTTAGTAGTTTTGAACGAATCGTTCAGCTGAATTAACGGTGCTGTACCATACTTTGCCTGCATATGAGGAACAGGTACACCAATGTGAATGTAGCTTACCAAATTCTTCTTTTCGAGCTTTTGAACCTCGGTAGCCTCTGGGAGACGGTATTTAACCATCAGTTCCTGGTCGCGCATTGAGGTTGAGAGCATAAAGAAGAAGAGGATGATATACACTACATCGGGCAGTGAGGTTGTTGACATTGCAGGAACCTCGCGCTCGCCCTTTTTCTTCATTACTGCCATATTACTTACTCATTTTACGCGGCTCAGCCTCTGAAATCTTCAAAGGTACAGCCTTGGTTATTACTTTACGCTCCTCCTCGGCAAGGTCTGCGAACTTCTTGCCGAACTTGGTCATCGAGACATCGTCACGCACCTCGTTGAAGGCACGAGTCAGCTCGTTCTGTACGCGGATATAAACCTGATAGTCGGTATCTCGCGTATTCTGAAGAGAGATAACGCCCTCGCTAACAGGGAAGGTCCACTTCGAGCCATCTGGCATATCGAAAGTCTGCTCCTTCTTCTCTGGGAGGTTCTCGTCATCATAAGGGTTAAGGATAAACTCCTTAGCCTTATCTTTCAGAAAACGCAAGTCCATTACCTGACCACCAGCCATCAACTGACCGCTACCCGATACAAAAACAAGGAAGAGGTTACGCTCTTTAACCTTAATATCCTCCTGCTTTACATTTGGGTCCGGCATAGGCGGAAGTACTCGCACGATACCGGTATCAACATCCATTGTAGAAACCACAAGGAAGAAGATGAGCACGGTAAAAGCGATATCCGCTTGTGATGACGCGTTAATTTCAGGTATTTTCTTACTTTTTGCCATAAAAATTACCCTTCTTATTTAATAAGGTTACGAACCTCTACAAAAGCTGTTACAACGATAGAAGCAGCTGCTACAACATAGGTAACGAGGATACCAACCTCAGAGACAACCAATTCAAACGGATCGTCAAACACACCACCAGCAGAGTTTGGAATTACAAGACCGTCGTGACCGAGTGCAATAAAGAGTGCTGCACCTACAACCACAACTACAAGAACCAATGCAAGTAATGTATTCTTAAGACCAGCAGGATTAGTAATCGTACCTTTGATAGCTGCCCACAGGACACTCACAATTGCTCCTACAAGCAATGCGTAGCCCCATACAAGATTCCAGCTGATGGCAACCTCTGCTCCGCCTGATACAACAGCCCAACCTACCATAGCGGCGGTAATAGCGAAGAGGAGTCCCAACAGTATGTTTAAGAATTTTTTCATAATTTCGTTTTATGTACGATTATTGTTTTGGTCTAATTACTTCTTGTAAACAGTAAGAATATCCATCAGGGTGATAGAAGCATCCTCCATCTCGTTTACCATACCATCAATCTTTACGATTACATAGTTGTAGAACACCTGAAGAACCATAGCTGCAATCAGACCGAGGAGGGTTGTAAGGAGCGCTACCTTCATACCACCTGCTACGAGTGCTGGAGAGATGTCACCTGCAGCCTGGATAGAGTCGAATGACTGCACAAGACCTACTACAGTACCCATAAATCCGAGTGATGGAGAAAGAGAAATGAAGAGTGACAACCAACCAAGACCGCTCTCAAGCTGACCTGTCTGAACTGAACCGTAAGATACAACTGCCTTCTCAACTG
>JAZNTY010000081.1:0-30691 GCA_045592005.1 Alistipes sp.
ATGTTCAAGTATTCCGAGCGCCCGGGCACATTCTCCCAAAGGCACTACAAGGACGATGTTGACGATAAGGAGAAGACCCGCCGTCTAAACGAAATTATCGCTCTACAAAGCACACTATCACTTGAGAGCAATGAGGCTGAGATTGGCAAGGTTCGCCAGGTGCTTGTTGAGGGCACTTCAAAGCGTAGCGAGGAGCAACTTTGTGGCAGAACATCGCAAAATAAGATGGTTGTCTTTGACCGTGGCGACCATAAAGCGGGCGAATATGTAACGGTAAAAATTACGGGTTGTTCATCAGCAACCCTTTTTGGAGAAGAGATTAAATAACTAAACTAAATAAATTATGGCACTTCAATGTGGTATTGTCGGACTACCAAATGTCGGCAAATCAACGCTTTTTAACTGTTTGTCAAACGCTAAGGCGCAGTCGGCAAACTTCCCTTTCTGCACCATTGAACCCAATGTAGGCGTTATAACAGTTCCTGACGAGCGCCTTATTCGTCTTGCTGAGATAGATAAACCTAAACGAGTAATACCTACGACTATAGAAATTGTCGATATTGCAGGTTTAGTCAAAGGTGCTTCTAAGGGCGAAGGTCTCGGAAACAAGTTCCTCGCCAATATCCGTAACACCAACGCCATTATCCATGTATTGCGTTGCTTTGAGGATGGAAATATTACCCATGTAGATGGCTCTGTAGACCCTGTGCGCGATAAGGGTGTTATTGACACCGAGCTACAGCTCAAGGACCTTGAGACCGTAGAAAATCGCATCGCAAAAGTAGCTAAACAAGCTCAAACAGGTGGCGACAAAGTTGCAAAGCGCCAATATGATATTCTACTACGCTACAAGGCTGCTTTGGAACAGGGGTTATCAGCTCGTACCGTTGAATTGGATAAGGAGGAGCGCAAAGTTATGCAAGACCTTAATCTACTGACAGACAAACCGGTACTATACCTATGCAATGTAGACGAAAAGAGTGCTGTTACAGGCAATAAGTATACTGAGGCAGTAGCCGAGGCTATAAAGGATGAAAACGCACAGATGCTGATTGTTGCAGCAGCTACAGAGGCTGATATTGCTGAGTTAGAGAGCTACGAGGAGCGACAGATGTTCCTTGAGGATATGGGTCTTACCGAGTCTGGTGTAAGTCGTCTTATCAAGGCTGCCTACAAGCTACTCAATCTTGAGACCTTCTTCACTACCGGTGCTGACGAGAGTCGTGCTTGGACCTATGTTCGCGGAGCAAAAGCGCCACAGGCTGCCGGAACTATCCACACAGACTTCGAAAAGGGTTTTATCCGCGCCGAAGTGATAAAATACGATGACTATGTAACCTTAGGTTCTGAAAAGGCGTGCCGCGATGTTGGAAAAATCGGCATCGAAGGCAAGGAGTATGTTGTTCAGGATGGCGATATTATGCACTTCCTTTTCAATGTATAAAGCGAGTTTTTGAACATTTATACTAACCCAATAATCCCTATCTTTGCAGATATGTTTACATTAGAGGCATACAATACTTTTCTTATCATTATGGCAGCTATTGCCGTTGTGGTTTTTATATCTCTATACTTTGTGGATGCCGGATATGGTTATCTGTTTAATCCGAAGTTTGGTGCGCCCATTCCCAATAGAATTGCATGGGTAATAATGGAGTGTCCTGTTTTTATTGCGATGACCTTTTTGTGGTATCTCTCGGAGGTCCGCTTTGAGGTAGCCCCTTTGGTGCTATTTGTGATATTTCAAACACACTATTTCCAGCGCTCATTCATCTTCCCATTCCTTATTCGTGGCAACTCTAAGATGCCAATAGGCATTATGCTTATGGGAGCTACTTTCAACACACTTAACGCTTTAATGCAAGGCGGCTGGATATTCTACTTAGCTCCGGAGCAAGGTTATTATGATGAATGGATGTCAAAGCCTTATATCTACATCGGTGCTGTTATATGGCTTGCTGGTTTTATTATCAACCTACACTCCGACTATATCATTCGCAACTTACGCAAGCCTGGCGATACAAAACACTACATTCCAAAGGGAGGTATGTTCCGTTTTGTATCCTCAGCTAACTACTTTGGCGAGTTTACCGAGTGGGTCGGCTTTGCTGTTGCAAGTTGGTCATGGGCAGGTGCTGTCTTTGCCCTGTGGACCTTTGCAAACCTCGGTCCGCGTGCCGCTTCGCTCTATAAGCGCTACGAGGCTGAATTTGGCGAGGAGTTTACATCCTTGAACAGAAAAAGAATAATTCCATTCATCTATTAGATATGAAGAAAGATTTACAAAACTCCAAACTTTTCACCCCATACAAGATGGGACCTGTAACCCTTCGCAACCGCGTTATTCGCTCGGCTGCATTCGAGAGTATGGGTAAAGATTTTGGTCCCACACAAGACCTCAAAGAGTACCATGTAAGCGTTGCGCGTGGCGGTGTAGGAATGACCACTTTGGCATACGCTTCTATCAACCGTAGCGGTGTATCTTTTAATTCCCAACTTTGGTTACGCGACCAAATCGTGCCTCAACTTAAGGATATTACCGATGCTGTGCACAATGAGGGCGCTGCAGTAGGTATCCAAATTGGACACTGTGGCAATATGACCCATTGGTCCACCGCGGGCTCATTCCCTGTGTCAGCATCCAATGGTTTCAACCTCTACTCCCCTACTTTCCACCGCCGTATGAACCACGACGAAATCAGACAGACGGCTAAAGACTTTGGCAAGGCTGTTCATACAGCTCATGAGGCGGGCTTCGACTCTGTAGAGGTACACGCAGGTCACGGCTATCTTATCTCGCAATTTCTATCTCCGTGGACAAACCGCCGTAGGGATGAGTTTGGTGGCTCTTTGGAGAACCGTATGCGATTTATGAAAATGTGCCTTACAGAGGTTATGGAGGCTGCTGCTAAGTGCAATATGGCAGTACTTGTGAAGCATAATATGGAGGATGGTTTCAAGAGCGGTATTCAAGTTCCAGAGAGTATCGAGATTGCTAAGGAGATTGAGAAATTTGGCGTTCATGGTATTGTTCTCTCTTCTGGTTTTGTTTCGCGCTCTCCTATGGCTGTTATGCGCGGTCGCATTCCAACAAAGACTATGGGATACTATATGGGTTGGAATGAGTGGTTGCAGAAGATTGTTGTAAGTCTCTTCGGTCAGTGAATGATTAAGGACTATGAATTTGAGGAGTGTTTCTTCCTTGAGAACGCCAAGAAGTTCCGCGCTGCACTTAATGGTCCGCTGGTCTATGTAGGCGGTCTTGTATCGCGTGAAGGCATCGAGAAGGTTCTTGATGAGGGCTTTGAGATGGTGCAGATGGCGCGTGCGCTGATTAATGACCCAGCCTTTATCAACAAACTTCGCCAGGGAGATTTTACTACTCGTGCCGGCTGCGACCATAGAGATTATTGCATTGCCCGTATGTATTCCGACAAGATGATGTGCTGCCACAATTGCACTGAGCATATTCCTGAGCGCTTGTGGAAGGAACTGCGTAAAATAAAGTAATATGAAGCGTGGTCAGATAGAAAAAGGGAGCAAAACAGCACTCGTCACAGGTGCTTCTTCAGGTATCGGCTTATGCTACGCCGAACAACTCGCTACTTTGGGCTACAACTTAGTCATCGTCAGCCGCGACGAACAGGCTCTTAGTGCCGTAGCTACAAATATAGAGACCAAGCTGGGTGTTAGCGTGCGTACGCTGGTTAAAGATTTGGCAACAAACACCGCCGCAGAGGAGCTATTTGCGTGGTGTAAAAATGAGGGCTATATCATTGATGTACTGATAAATAACGCTGGTATGTTCTCGTTCTGCGATATCCTCAACACCCCCGATGAGCGCATCGTGCGAACTATTACGCTGCACGATATTACCAATACCCTGCTCTGTAAATTTTTTGCACAAGATATGGCAGCGCGTGGCGGTGGACATATCCTCAATATGTCCTCCTACTCTATCTGGATGCCGTGGCCAGGACTTTCGCTCTATAGCGCAAGCAAAGCCTACCTCAAGTCGTTTTCTATCTCCTTTGCTAAGGAGGTTAGAGAACAGAAAGTCTATATCACAGCTGTATGCCCTGCCGGTATTGCTACCGACCTGTACGGACTAAGCAAAAAGTGGCAAAAAATAGGTCTTAACATCCACGCACTATCAACACCTAAGTTCTGCGCACGCCGCGGTCTAAATGCGCTCTGGCGTCGCCAAAGATGTGTCGTACCTGATTGGTGGATGCGTCTGCTTATCCCACTATTGCAAAATATGCCGATGTTTGTGCTACGATGGATGCGCAACTTTACAAACAAGTGGCAAAAGTAAATTCTAACAACAGGGGGGGGATCATCCCTCCTTTTTTTTGCGCTGAAATTATCTATCAAACTCCATTTTTTTGCGTAAAAATTTGGATAAATAGTTATAAACTATTACTTTTGTGGTTGACAATTGGAAAGATGATTGTTTTGAACAGCCAGATGATTCGCATTCAACAGCGTTAATCAGGCGGTAAGGGGCTTGGAGTGCCCTCTTGCCGGTCTTTTGCTTTTGGCGCTATTATTGCTGCATCTTGCGACTTTGGGATACGCAATCGATTTGACAATATACACAAACACAACTTATACAAACTTTTTTTAACAAATTTTCTATGAAAAGATTTTTTCGTTTTTTGATGGCTGCCGCTATTATCTTTAGCGTAGCATCGTGTGCGAAGGAGGATGTATCCACTTCGCTCGCAGGCGGCGAGGTAGAGGTTACCTTTACTGCCGACCTGGGTCAGCTCGGAACTCGTGCGTATGGCGAGGCTGAGAATGTGAACCGCGTTTATCTCGCTGTATACGAGAAGGACGCTACTACCCCTCTCACAAACCTTACAAATCTTCAGGAGGGTTATCCTGTAAACGACTGTAAGGCTACTATTCAGGTTGTGCTCTTGAAAGACAAGGTTTATGACTTGGTTTTCTGGGCTCAAAATCAGAATGTGAACTGCTACACCCGCAATTGGGAGGGTCGTTCTATCTCTGTAAACTACGACGATGCACTTTCTCAGGATGATGTACGCGATGCATTCTTCTTGGTGGACAACGACTTCCAGGCGGGTCACGACGAGACTACATTCAAGCTCTATCGTCCTTTTGCTCAGCTCAATGCTGGTCTTAACGCAGAGGATGTGACTAACATCACTAACAACGGCGTAGATGTTGCTGCTTTCAAGTCGCAAGTTGTAGTTAAGCAGGTTGCTACCACTCTTAACCTCCTTGAGGAGGCTGCTGACACCGCTACAGATGTTGCAGACTTTAAGGATGTAACTTTCAAGTTGGCTGCTAAGCCTACTCAGGCTCTTACAACTGCAAGTGGCGACTTCAACTACCTCTCTATGAACTACTTGCTCGTTGATGCTAAGCAGAATGTAGATGTTGTTTACACTTTTGTTGACGGCGAGGGCACTGAGTATGTGCGTCCTTACTCTGCTGTTCCTGTTCAGCGTAACTACCGCACAAACATCATTGGTCAGCTCATTTCAAGCCCACTGGACTTCAATGTTGAAATCCTCCCTGGTTTCGCGAATGAGGAGCACGAGGTTTTGGTTAAGCCATGGGATGGTAAGACTGAGGCTGTTACTCCTGTAGATGAGGTTTACTCTGTAAGTTCTGCTAACCAGCTCGCTTGGATTGCTGAGCAGGTAAATGCAGGTGAAAGTTTCGCAGGTCAGACTATCCAGTTGACTAACGATATCGACCTTAACAACATTCCATGGACTCCAATCGGTCTTGGCGAGTTGGATCCTCAGTTCAAGGGTACTTTGGATGGTGCTAAGCCAACACGCAGTGGCGAGTGCTATACTATCTACAATCTCTATGTAGCACCTACTAAGGGCGAGTACACTGCTGCTGGTCTGTTCGGTAGACTGAATGGTTTAGTAAAGAACCTTGTTATCGATGGCGCTTACATTGAGCACGAGACACTCGGAAATAGTAGTGGTTCAACAACTAACGGTATTGCTGTTGTTGCCGGTTCTACTTACGCCACCTCTTTTGAGACCTCTTTTGAGAATGTAACTGTTAAAAACGCTGTTGTAAAGGGTAATCGTTATGTTGCAGGTATCGTTGGTTTTGCTGACAGCTCTGTTAAGGATTGTACTGTAGAGAACTCACAGTTTGTACTCTCATGCGACAAACTTTCCGGTTCTTATGACAACGCTGACAAGGGTGGTTCTATCGTTGGTTATTCAAACACCAATCGTCCTGTAAATGTAACAGGTTGTGTTGCTAAGAATGTAACTATTACCGGTTACCGTGATCTTGGTGGTATTATCGGTTATGCAAGAGGTACTATCTCTGGCAATACTGTTGAGGGCGTGAAGCTTGTTGTTGACAACACTCACAACTACAAGGGCTACACTAAGGCTTCTGAGTATGACCTCGGTTCATACTTTGGTGAGAAGGATAGCGCAGCTGTTATTGAGAACAACTCTGGCGAGGCTGAGGTAGTTCTTGAGGCAATCGGTTTAACTTGGCAGGAGCAGTCAGCTGTCGCTAATGCAACTGTAACCCTTCCTGCACAAGCTGAGCCTTATGTACTTCCTGCAAATATCGCTGATGGCGTAACTTTTGTCGGCGATGGCGAAAACACTGTTATTAACATCTCTAAGAGCTACGGAAATTCTGTTGCTTCCACTTCTAATGTAACCTTCAAGAACCTTACTATTCAGAAGGACAACACTCTCTATGTAGGTTTCTACGGTGCAAATACCGAGAGCTATATTGACTGCGTTATCAACGGTTCTCTTTGGACTTATGGAAATGCATACTTTGAGGGCTGTACTTTCAACCAGACCGGTAATGAGTATGCTTTGCGCATCTACGGTAAGAAGAGCGTTGAGATTAACGACTGTAAGTTCAATGTAGCTGGTAAGGCTATCCTTATCTTTAGCGAGGGCGCTGGCGAGTACAATGTTGCTGTAAATGACTGTACTTTCGTTTCTTCAGTTAAGAAAGATGACAAGTCTGCTATTCAGATGCACACTGAGCTGGGTATCTATGGTACTTTGAAGATTACTAACTCTACCGCTACAGGCTTTGCTGATATCAACAACGGTCTTTGGAACGAGGTAGTCAACTCAAACAGCAATATCTACGGTGTTGCTGAGGGCGCTCTAACCAATAACTTTGAGAAGTGGGTTGATGGCACACAGGTTTACAACGATTTGGTTTCTCTCTCTGCAAATGAGTGGACTGTTTATACCGCTGCTGGTTTGGCTCATTTTGCAAACACAACAATGGCTGATGGCGCTGTTATCAACCTCGGTGCTGATATTGATATGGCTGGCGCATCATTCAAAGCTATTGCAGCTGGTTATAGCAAGGCATTTACTTTCAATGGTAACAACCACACTATCTCTAATGTAGTTTTAGAGGTTTGCGGTCACAATAGTGTAGGTTCTGCAGCTCTTTTCTACTGCTATACAGGTGGTACAATTACCATTAACGACCTCAATGTATACAACGCATCTATCCCTTCAAGCACTAATGCAGGTGTTATCTTGGGTTACACTCAGGGTAATGCAACTCTTAACAATATCGTTGTTGAGAAGTGTAATGTTAAGGGCGCAAAGAAAATTGGTGGTCTTGTAGGTTTTGTAGAGGCCTCTACAACCAATTTTGAGGCTAATAACTGCCAGATAATCGACACTACTGTTGAGGCTACTGAGAAGCAGGCAGGTACTATCCTCGGTTATATTGCTAAGCCAGCATACTTGAACAACTGCACTGTAGTTAACTCTACTGCAACTGCTCCTGCATACTGCGACGGTGGCATTATCAGCACCGACCCAGCACAGGCAATATTGGTTATCGACGGCGTTGCTAATGCAAACATCGCTGTTAGCACTGCTGATGAGCTCAGAGCAGCTTTGATTAGCGGTGCTACTGTAACCCTTTCAGACGGTACTTATGAGGGTTTGTTTGATTTGACCAACAAGAAGAACATTGTTCTTCAGGCTGCTGAGGGTGCAAAACCTGTTATCAATGGTATGGTATGGGTAGACACTTGCTCTGCTACTTTTAAGGGTCTGACTTTCACAAATCCTAATGGCGTTCAGCGTCCAAACCCACAGAACTCTCAGTACTATACTACAATAAACAATCAGTATCCACTTGTTGGTGCATACAACAATGCAGATGTTACTTTTGAGGGTTGTACTTTTAACCTTGTTGCTCCTACCGTGTATGGTTTCTATGGTTATGCACACGATACTCCAACATTCGAGGGCTGTACTTTCAACTGCAACAAAATTCGTCCAATCGCAAGCAATGGCGACTCTATTACAGTAAATGGTTGTACTTTTGTTGATCAGTATCACTACTCTGTTCGTATTTTTGAGAACTCTGGCGAGACTCAGACCGTTACTTACACAAACAACACCGTTACCGGTTCTAATGACAAGGGCGAGTTTGAGGGTATCAACATCTCAAAGAAGGCTAGCTCAGCTACAGTTCTTGGTAAGTTCACTATCAAGGGTAATACTTCAGGTCTTTTCTACCGTCACCACAAGGCTGTAACTATGAGCGATGCTTGTACTTACGACTCTGATATTGCTAACTTTGCATTTATTAGCGAGTAACAATCATCCACATACGATTATTAGGGAGTCACTACGGTGGCTCCTTTTTTATTTTGCATAAAAATCATTATCTTTGCCCTGTGTATATAATAAATATAAGGTATAGTTATGAAAAAGGTTATAAGATTGGCGATTTTATGCGTTATGGCGTTCACAGTAGCGTGTAGTAGTGGAGAGAAGATCGATAATGGCGGCAATAATGAAAATGGGAGCACCAACAACCCTGAGCAGCCTGAAAAGGTTGCACCATTTAAGGTAGAGGTTCTTGACATAACAGCAACGACAGCACGAGTCTCAGTATCTCCAGAGAGCAAGGGCGAGAAGTACTACTTTGACCTATTGCGTGAAGAGTTCTATAACGAATACAACGACAAATATGGTTTTCAGCAATTTATTGACAAGACCATAAATGATTTAATGACAGCCAATAGCTTAAGCAAAGCAGAGGTTTTGCAACGCATACTATCAGCTGGAGACGACTCATACGGTTTTACCAATCTTAAAGCTGGCTGCAAGTATTACGCAGTGGCAATGGGTATAGACAACAACGGTACGATAAACACCGAGATAGTTAGTCAGCCTTTTAGCACACTTAATGTAGAGGCTTCGGACAACAGCTTTGCCATAACGGTAGGTTCGGTAAACTACACCAGCGTATCGTACACCGTAAAGCCTTCAAACAACAGTGACAGCTATGTATTGATGTATTGGAATAAACCAACGGTTGACAAATTAGGCGACGAAGCTTTTATAGAGCACTGTATAAAGTCTCGCAGCGATATTGGCGACTTTGTGGTTGTAGGCGAGCAGAGCAACAAATTTGAAGAGTGTGTACCGGGCAGGGAGTACTACCTTGTAGCCTTTGGTTACAACGGAGGACTTGCAACAACGGGGCTGACAAAGGTACCTTTTACCACAAAGGCTGGCAATAACCCCTCGACATGCACATTTAAGTTTGAGGTATCCAATATTCAGTATGACCGCGCCTATATGGTAGTTACGCCATCAAAAAACTACAATGCTTTCTTTTGGAGTGTGATAGAAAAAAACTATTATGAGCAGCGTTCAGCAGAGATAGGTCATGATGCGACTATGAATGAAGCACTTGCACAGACCATAGACCCTTTTGCACAAGATTTTGGCAGTATACACGATGCGTTAGACTACATAACATCATACGGCGGTGTGAATGTTGAGGGCACAACATACGGTTTACAGCAAGGAACAGAGTATATCCCATGGGCGGTATGTATAGACAATAACGGTAATGCTATAGCGCCATTTGCTATGGGCGAGAGTTTTACAACAAAGAGCGACAGTGTTGCAGACTGCAAAATTACGGTCAAAGGTAGTTTTTATGAGGATGTAGACGGTATGGCGGTAGTTGTATCAGAAGCAACGCCCGATAAAAAATGTGCCGGATATTACAATGTAATCTTCTTAGGCGACCAATCGAGTGCCTCACGCCAAACGCTATTGAACAACATCCTCAATATGGGCTTTAAGGACACTCCAAAGGTTGAGTTTAACAAGTGTCGTTGGAACAATACGGTAACAGCTGTAGCTGTAGGTTATGACAGCGATGGCAATTTTGGAGAGATTGCCGTAGATGTATTTACACCGAAAAAGTAGACCGTGATAAAAACACAAAAAAAATAAGAGCCTATCCAACATTTGTGGATAGGCTCTTGCTTATAATAATTGCCCTATTTCGCGCCCAATACAAACACTATCTTTTGGCAATATAGTTCGCCTGCTTGCAATAATACAGATGGGAAGTTTGGTTGGTTAACAGCATCTGGATAACCCTGACACTCTATAGCCACACCAGCATAGTCGCAATAGTGTGAGTTAGATTTTGTCACAGGGCAACCCCCAGAGAGCCAATTTCCGGTATATACCATACATCCAGGCTGTGAAGAGAGCACCTTCACAAAGCGACCTGATGCAGGGTCTGAGAGAGTTCCCACTTCGCCCAGAATATTCTTCTTCCAGCCATCCACAACAAAGAAGTGGTCGTAGCCTCTAAAGTCGCGGATGTGGTTAAACTCTGACTCTATATCTTGACCTAATCGGCGCGCAGAGGTAAAGTCCTGCGGGGTGCCTGCCACATCCAGCAGCTTACCCGTAGGTATCTGCACTGCATTCATTTCAAGAACTTTTGAGCTGTTGAGTTGCAGATTGTGGTTGAGAATAGTACCTGAGTCTTCGCCAGATAAATTCCAATATGTATGATTGGTCAGGTTTACAGGTGTGGTTGCATCAGACTTAGCTAAAAGGGTAATTTCGAGATTATTCTCGTCGTCAAAGTCGTAAACAACCTGTGCTGTAACCTCTCCTGGATAACCACAGTCGCCATCTTCCGAAGTAAGAGTAAAGATTACGCGGTTATACTCCACGCAACTCTCCCACAAACGATTTGAGAAGTTTTTACTACCTCCATGCAGGTGGTTTGGTCCATTATTAACCTCAAGGTGGTACTGTTTGTCCTCAACCGTCATCTTGCCTCCGGCTATACGGTTAGCTACGCGACCGACAGTTTTGCCGGCGCACGCGCCATCGCCAAAGTAGCTCAGCGGGTCCTTATAACCCAACACAACATCCTTTATCTCTCCGTTGCGGTCAGCAAATTTAACCGAAACGATACCCGCACCGATATTACTTAGCTGAACCTGGCTACCAAGACTATTTTTGAGTGTATAGATAACAATAGCCTCGCCCTCAGCTGTAGCGCCCCAAATATGCTGTAAAATTTCCATTATGCTTGGGTAGGTTTTACATTAGCAATAAGAGCATCAATACGCTTTAGGCACTCCTCCTTACCTAAAAATGCTGTAACATCGTACATACCCGGACCCTTGCCAGCGCCAACGAGTGCCAAACGGAGCGAGTTCATAACCTGACCCACGCCATAGCCATTCTCTGAAATCCATCCGTGAACAATAGTCTCGGTATTCTCTTTTGAGAAATCATCTATAGAAGCCAACACCTCTCGCACCTCGCTAAGGATGCGTGGATTATCGCCCTTCCAATACTTCTTAACCTGCTTCTCATCATACTCAGTAGGAGCAACGAAGAAGTAAGAGGTCAAATCCCACAACTCGGAAGCAAATGTAGCGCGCTCCTTCATAATGCCCGCAACAAAGCCTGCTACAGAGTCTGAAACCTCAATGCCGTGCTCGCGAAGAATTGGCTGATAAATAACAGCCAGCTCCGCATCACTCTTGTGGTGCATATATTGGGCATTGAACCACTTTGCCTTATCTGGCTGGAAGCGTGCACCCGACTTTGAGACGCGCTCCAAAGAGAAGGCTTCAATAAGCTCCTGCATAGAGAAAATCTCCTGCTCAGTACCAGGGTTCCAGCCCAGCAGAGCGAGCATATTGATAAATGCCTCAGCAAAGTAACCATCCTCACGATAACCGTGCGCTGTATCGCCTGTAGGGGATGTCCAGAAGAGCGGGAATACCGGAAATCCCATCTTATCGCCATCACGCTTAGAGAGTTTACCACCACCTGTAGGCTTCAAAAGCAGTGGCAGGTGCGCAAACTCAGGCTGGGTATCTGACCACCCAAAGGCACGATAGAGTAGATAGTGCAGTGGTAGCGATGGTAACCACTCCTCGCCACGAATAACATGCGAAATCTCCATCAAATGGTCGTCAACGATATTTGCAAGGTGGTATGTTGGCAGAGCATCAACACTCTTGTATAGCACCTTATCGTCAAGGGTCGATGTGTTTACCTCAACATCACCACGAATAAGGTCGTGCATAGCGACGGTCTCATTCTCCGGCATCTTGAAGCGGATAACCCAAATATCGCCACGAGCGATACGCGCCTCAACCTCCTCATCCGTTAGAGAAAGCGATGTTGGAAGAGTTGTACGCACCTTGAAGTTATAAGCAAAGGTCTCGCCACGCTCCTCATACTGCTTGCGCAGAGCATCAAGTTCCTCGGCAGTATCAAAAGCGTAGTATGCCCAGCCAGCCTCTACAAGCTGCTTTGCATACTTAAGATAAATCTCACGGCGCTCTGACTGACGATATGGCGCGTGTGGACCACCATAGCCTACACCCTCGTCAATCTCTATACCGCACCACTTGAGGGACTCAATAATATACTCCTCAGCACCAGGAACAAAGCGCTGAGAGTCGGTATCCTCAATACGCAAAATCATCTTACCACCGTGATGTCGCGCAAAAAGGTAATTATACAACGCAGTACGCACACCACCGATATGCAGTGGACCTGTTGGCGATGGCGCAAAACGAACACGAACTTCTCTCATATATTTTTGCTATTAGCTTATTTTATTTTTTCCATTCATTCAAAAGTATCTACTCCCAGAGATTGCGTGGATAGACACCAGCCTCAATAAGCGCCTCAATCTTTGCCATAAGCTGTGGCTTATCCTCCTTGTAGGTTACTCCAAACCACTGTGCAGTGGTAGAGAGAACCTTCATCTTAGCGGTGCCATTACCGATAAGGCGGTTAACCATAAGTGGAATAAAGAACTCTGCTTTAAGGTTAGTCTTTGTACTCTCATCAGCAAGGAAGTCGCAGAATGCCTGCTCAGAATAGGTAAAATAGTCCGGTGTAAAGCCAAAGAGGTTCATTGATACAGGGGTATCCTCCTCAAGTGGCTGGTCATCGCCCAAATCGTGAAATACGATAGTACCCTGAGCGTTGCGCTCAATCTGTGTACGCTCAACCATAGAGGTCAAGAAACGCTCCGCGTCTACAGTACATACGCCACGAGAAACAGTACCGTTCTCCGAAAGGGTCTTATTTACCTCATAACCGACCATACAGTAGCTATTGGCACTATTACCGAGCTGTGAGAGGTAGTTGCCTATAACCTCGTATGCATTTTGACCATAAAAATCATCAGCATTAATAACGGCAAATGGAGTATCAATCGCCTTTGCAGCCATCATTACAGCATGATTAGTACCCCACGGTTTTTGGCGACCCTCTGGCACTGTGAAGCCCTCTGGCAGATAGTCTAACTCTTGATATACATACTCTACGGCAATTTTGCCGCCAAAGCGCTCTGCATTAAAGACAGAGATAAAGTCCTCAGCAAAACTGTGGCGAATAACAAAGACCACCTTACCGAAACCTGCGCGAATAGCATCATAGACAGAGTAATCAATAATAGCCTCTCCATTTGGACCTACACCGTCCATCTGCTTAAGTGAGCCGTAGCGTGAACCCATACCAGCTGCTAAAACTAAAAGTGTTGGTTTTACCATAGTTATATGTGTTTTATATTAATCTTCAAAATCCCACAAAGTTAGGAATTATTTGCATAATTCCCAAAACATTAAAATTACAGTAGTTATAATTACCATTTTTTTTGAACTTTTGATATTTTTTGTTTAACTTTACCAACAAACACTAAACACTTTGTACTATGAAGAGATTTCTAACCCTATTTATCGCATTGGTAGTGGCTACATCTGCTAATGCTAACAGCTTAGAGATGAGCGAAAAAAAGAGTTCAGAGAGACCAAAGAGAGAGTACAGATATGGTAAGAAAGGTTACTTTGGCAACGCATCCTTTACCTTTACAGACTTTGGGGCATTTTTAGACGGCGAGGGATGGCTGATAGACAAGCCTCACTATGGTGTGGATATTATCAACGGCTATTCGTTCAATCCATATCTCGACCTTGGCGTGGGTTTAGGTGCCCATTTTCAGCCGAGCAAAGATAAGACAGAACAGTATATTATGATGCCGCTTTATGTCTACTTCCGCTACAACATCTTAGATCGCAAAGTTAGCCCATATTTGGCTGCAAAGGCTGGCTGGGCTTGGGCAGTCTACAGAGAGAAGAGCGGAGATGAAGTCGGCAATTTCAACAAATGGGGAAGTTCGACATACACTAATCTTGAAGTGGGCGCTATGGTTCGTTTCAAGGGTGGCAAGTCTGTTAACATAGGCGTAGGTATGCCATGGTATTTTATACCGCTACTTGCTACGGGAATAAGTGTCAATGTTGGTTTCACATGGTAAATTTACAATATATGAAAAAGATTATTTACACTCTCTGTTTCGCTTTTATTACACTAAGCGCAATGGCTCAAAAGCCACTTGCTATTGAGGTACTCGGACATCGTGGTGGTCGCTACGAGGTGGATGAAAACACCATGACTGCATTCCAAACCGCCTACAAGAAGGGAGTACACAGTTTTGAGACCGACATTCGCCTTACTGCCGACGGCGACTTAGTAATCTCGCATGACGCATCGCTAAAGCGTATGTGTGGCGTCGATGTAATTGTCGAAAACTCTACCCGTCAAGAACTTAAGAAATACAAGAGCTTAAAGGGCAATGAGATACTCTTTGTAGATGAGTTGGCAGCATTCTTCGCTCCACGCGACATTCGATATATAGAGTGGGAGATGAAGACAAACAGCTACACCCCAGAGCAACTGAAGGTATACTGCGACAAACTATACAACGCCGTTATGCCATCAAAGCCGACAGGTGCTGCCTATGTATTCTCATCATTTGACACACGCGCCATAACAACAATGAAGTCTCTCCACCCTGATGCCGATTGTATGTACTTAACCAGCCGTCCTGTAGAGCAGGGCGTAATTGACAAAGCTGTAGAACTTGGAGTAAAACGCCTCGGATGCAACCTCGGCGGCACTACTCGTAAAGCGATGCAAAAAGCTCACAAATTGGGTCTAATTGTAAACCTCTGGCCAGGCGGTTCTCTTGAAGATTTCCAACTCGCCGTAGCCATCGGAGCTGACATCGCCTGCACAGACTATCCTCAGGCTGTACTCACATTCGTAAAGAAGAAGATGAAGTGGGTAACTCCCCACAACGACGCTATTAAATAGCCAACAATTATAACACAATAATTTAATTAAGTATCCGTTATATTGCGGACTAATTAGATTATTGTGTTTATGATTTCAAAGATTTTAGAGGGGATAATAGCCCAGACAGCATTTGATATTACCAGACGCGGCATTGACTCTGCCTTCAAGGACCATTTAATGCTTGCTATATTACGCAGCGAGGGGTCGCAGGCGCACAGGTTGCTGCAACAAATGTTAAAAGATTGGCAACTATACCAACTATCTCTTCGCATAGAGAATAGGATAGTAGCCGTAGCAAGTGAGCATCAGGTACCGGAGCTCTTTTTCAGGGGCTATATTGAAGAGTTGGTAGCTCGCTTCAGCTACAATGGGAGTCGAGTGACCACCATACACGCCATAACCGAGATTATCGGGGACATTACGACCATATCATCAAAGGTCTTTGCTCTCTATGGTATTACAGCCTCCAACATTGAGGAGCAGGCTGAAGTTTTTGACACCCCGCAGGCAGAGGCAAACAACTACCCTATCACTATCCCTTCAGAGGTTAAATCTGGAATTATAGAGCGCTTAGGCACAGACCTTACAGACCTTGCAAGGCAGGGTAAAATTGATACTATAACAGGTAGAGACATAGAGACCGAGCGGGTAGTACAGATACTCTCACGCCGTAAGAAGAACAACCCCGTACTTGTTGGCGAGGCTGGTGTAGGTAAGAGTGCAATAGTGGAGGGGTTAGCTCTAAGGATAGTTCGCGGAGATGTGCCCCCACAACTGATTGGCAAGCGTATAATATCGCTTGACATATCGCAGTTAGTAGCCGGCACTAAATATCGTGGAGAGTTTGAGGAGCGTATGCAACAGCTTGTTGAACAGCTTATTGAGGCGAAAGATATTATTATCTTTATAGATGAGATACACACCATTGTCGGTGCCGGTTCAACACAAGGAAGTCTTGACACAGCCAACATACTCAAGCCAGCCTTAGCAAGGGGGCAGATACAGACCATTGGAGCGACAACGGCTGCCGAGTATCGGCGTGATATAGAGCGTGATGCAGCCTTAGACCGCCGCTTTCAGCGTGTTATTGTCGAGCCTACAACGCCTGAGCAGACAATGGAGATATTGCGCAACATTGTTGGAGAGTATGAGTGTCATCACGGCGTAAAATACACAGATCAGGCTCTTAGTGCCTGTGTGGAGTTTGCGCAGAGATATATATCCGAGCGTCAATTTCCTGACAAGGCTATAGACCTACTTGACGAGGCTGGTGCCTACATAGCCCTAACAAGAGGTCATGGCGAGAATAACCAAGTGAGCCGCGAGGATATAGCACACACTCTTACAACAATGACCGGCATACCGGCACAACGGATAAATGGCACAGAACGACAGCAACTTGCCTCTTTAGAACAAAATATCAGCTATCGCGTTGTTGGTCAGCAGAGCGCCATAGCTGCCATATCGCAAGCTATTCGTCGTGCAAGAGCAGGGCTAAGAGAGCCTAACAGACCAATGGGTGTATATATGTTCGTAGGACCAACAGGCGTAGGAAAGACGCTCATAGCCAAGCAGTTGGCACAGTGGATGTCGGGCAGTAGTGATGCTATGATACGACTCGATATGTCCGAATACAGCCAAAAACACAATGTAGCACGACTATTTGGTTCTCCACCAGGATATGTAGGTTACGGCGAGGGCGGACAGTTAACTGAGGCAGTACGACGCCGACCATATTCGGTAATACTATTGGACGAGATTGAGAAGGCGCATCCCGATATATTCAACGCTCTATTACAACTCTTTGACGAAGGTAAGATGACGGACGGAGAGGGTCGTACAGCCGACTTTCGGAATACAATAATAATTATGACCTCTAATGCTGGTTCAAAGGAGGCTGCTATATCTCAGCCTATAGGATATAAGGTGGCTACTGCGGAGAGCGGCTTACCCAAAAGTGATTATCACCGTGCCTTGGAGAGGATTTTTGCTCCTGAATTTATCAACCGCGTGGACGAGATTATATTTTTCGACCATCTATCGGTTCAAGATGCTCAGCGGATTGTCACCCTGGAACTCGATGCTATTATCAATCGTCTCAAGGGTTTGGGATACCATTTGACCATAACGCCAGAGGTGGTAGAGTTGATAGTTTCATCAGGCTTTGAGGCAAAATATGGTGCTCGTTCACTTAAGCGCACCATTACAAAGCTTATCGAAGAACCACTATCCAATATGATTATAAATGGAGAGGTTGCCCCCGACAAGATTATTATTGCTGAGAGCAACCTGCACCAAATAGAGTTACGAGTAGCCTAATTACGCCACTTACTAATATTGAAGCCTAAGCCAAAGTATATATTTACCGATTTAAGGTATTTAGGCACAAGCGCTTCAGAGTACTTGACAAACGATGTATCTATAAAATCTGCACCCAAGAAGAGGTTTATGCCATTTGGGTGCAGATTTATTGCTGCACCAAATACTCCAGGGCGATTTCCTCCACAGAAGGTATGGATAAATGAGGCACTAAGGACCTTTCCGGCACGAAGATTTACCGAGGCGGTAAGTTCCGAGGCGGTATGCCATGCTCTAAACTCCGTATGCCACAGCAGACCAAATGAGATATGATTATCTAAAATAGCGTACTCCGCACCTACATTAAGGTTGGTATTTAGGCGACGCATATAACCCTTAGCCTCTACAGTATCAAGTCTATCTTCCGCTTCAAAGTCTACCTCGCCACTATCCAAATCCATACCGCGATAAGTAAAGCTATATCCCATCTCTGCCGCTGCTGCACTCTTTGCAGACCAACTGATAAAGCCCAAGTCGGTAACCGCTGCACTAACTCTAAGGTGGTCTGAAAGCAGTGAGGCACTCAAACCTAAATCCACAGCACCACCGCCATTGTGTAGATTACTAAAGTCCGGCATCTCATATATCATAGAACCTATATCCGATAGTCTACCCAGCGGGTAGTTAGGATTAATCATCAGTCCACTACCACGCATACTACCGCTAAGTACACCCGATATTTGACTGCGAGTAACCGATATATCGCCTTGAGTAACTGAGCCGTTAATATTTTGCAAACCAACAAGTCCCTTCAGTTTAACACCGACCCTCAGCCAATCTGTAACCTTTATTGCTGCACCTAAATATACCTCGCCATAGGCTGTAGCATCAAAAGCCACCGAAGAGAGGTCGTATGAGTGGTTACCCAACTCCTTTAAAGCTCGAAATAGTTCCTTGCCGGCAGTTACCTCAGCATTAACACGGGCGTTAATACCAAAATTCCAAAATATTCGTTTGGTATGAAAACCCACACCGAGAATATTGGCTGTCATATTTACCGACACCTTACCCGTATTTGGCAGTTTTGAGAGAAACTCCGAAGCCGACACACTACCATCTAATGCAGTAACAGGCTGTCCATTACGGTTATAGATAAGATTATCAACGCTGATAAAGTTATTTTTAAGACCAAAACCTACACCTCCCAATACCGGTAGAGCCACATAGCCACGACCTGGCGTAAGGGCAGGATTTAGCTCTGTTCTGAAGTATGTACCCTCCATAAAATATGCTGTACGCATCTGCGCCAAGGCGCTAAGAGTGGTAGCAAGAACTACAAAAAGTGTTATTATGCGTTTCATACTACTTATCTTTTGAGGTTAGTTTGATATTCACATACCCATCTACTTGTAGGGCAAACTGAGCCGATATTTTTTGGTTGTCACTTAACGATGCACCAGCCTTTGTACTTGTTGCAGCAATGGTATAACGCATACTATCTACAGCAGCCAATGCTGCGATAATATCGGTATCATCTTTTGTCAATACCCTATAGCATAGTGTTGAATTTTTCTCTGTAGCTCCATCCTCCGAGCCTAAGATAGCACTATTGTCTACAGGCTCCAATATCACATTTGTAGCCTTGCCGTTATTATTCATCATCTCCAACTCCAGCGACAAGTTAAACGGCAATGTGGTAGTCACATCGGCAAACAGCAAAACCTCTCCCACTACGGCTAAACTCTCTGAGAGCTCACTAAAGGTCTGCGACAGATCTTCTACTACATCTGTATACTTCAATCTAAAGTTACCACCAAAGTTGAGCGGCACCTCAAAGCCATACTGATACGCTATTTCATACTCAGGCATCAGCACCAAGCTGGTCAACTGTTCAGGGTTGGTTTTTGCCTGAAACTCTATATCAAATCCCTGAGGTAGCGCGCCCTCAAAGAGTTTTGAGAGATCGCACTCAACATTAGTAACTCCACTTTCTGCCTCCAAATTCTTACCAATGCGTACTACAGTGGTTGTCGGAGTGACCGTTGTAAAGTGCTCATCTACCTGAGCAGCAGCAATGGTAAATGGTGGTATGGTAATACTATTCGCACTATTTGGCTTACCATCGTAGCTCGGTATAATCTTAGCCATAGCATTTACAGGAATGGTAAGTGATGAAGTAAGTGAAAAATCTACTATAGGTTGCAAACCGGCATTTTGGAGTTCTATAGAGCCATCTTGACCTAAACCATCAATATCAACATGTACCAAATCGGTATATTGATAGTCCACAAAACCGTTTATGCGCTCTACAGTAAACTCTATTGCATCATAGCCTACCTTCAACTGAACTCCACCTTGATGTTGCAGATAACCCAAGCGGATACGCGCGCCCTCAACGAGGTTTACACTAACTTCTAATGGCAGGTCAACCAAGATATTTCTATGCGCTTCTACCATTAGTCCCTCGCCAAAATCTAAACGGTCAACCTTCAGACTTACACCATGCATAAGTTGAGCAAGTGATGCCTTCAGGGTATTGGTATGAGAGTCGAAATCAACTCCGCTCTCCGTTGAAAGAACCACACTTTTAGGCAGAACCACCACAATCTCCACATCGTCAGCAGCACCGGCAGCCAAAGCCTCCGGAGTGAGCCACTCCATACCTTGAATAGAGAGGTTGATATTACCCTGGGAGAAGTCTACGCTCTGCACACCCTTAACCGAATCATTAAGCACATCCAAGACAATAGTATTTTCGAGGTGTATTGGTTTATCTATCAAAGACATAGGAGCAAGCGACACCTCTGCATCCTTACACTCCAACTCAGCCTTTAACGCCAATGAAGGAAGCTGGTCAACAGCAACATTGCCCGATGTAGTAGTTAAAGTATAAGAGATGTTGTAATTTAGTTCATTAGGAATATGTATAACCCCGCCCTGTGCACTTTCGTGATTTATAACACTACTCACATAGACCGTAAACTCTACATCATGCTCGCCGGCACCAAATGGACGGTCCAATACACGGAATACATTTCCCTCAATCGGAGCCATATCCTCGCCAAAGATTGTATACTCCTCAGGTAGTTCCATCTCCACGCTTACCGTACCACCACCACTAACTGTTGCCAAAGAGCCCAACGAGAATATAGCCTTAATCGGAGCTCCAGGATATTTGGCATCGTGCTCAATATAAACCTTATCAATACGCTCAACATATTCAGGCATATTGATATCAATATTATAGCCTGCACTACCATGCTCGGAACCGGAAACTACAATACCTGACGGTACATCAAACGCCATACCCGTAACAATTTCTACACCGTGATAGCTACCGCCAATAGTATAGCTATCATCTATAATACAAGCACTATTTGGCAGGCTAAAAGCGGGATAATTGATATCCACATCATAGCGCGCCTCAGGAACGGTAAATACATCATTGGAACCATCGACGACAAAGCTCTGCGGCTCTCCCGCATAACTAATCATATAATTACCCGTATGCGGATCTATGACAATATTATCAGGAAGCTCGCCTAAGATATCTGACAAAGTTTTAGATTTAAGATAACCTAACGGAATATTCAGTTGTTCGGCTGACACCCCAATATCCCCCTCTACAAACTGAAGGTCTATCGAATTATCAACACAACCGACTGCAAAAAACAACAATAGTGGTAACAATCTCTTCATAAGCACATATTTTAAGATGTTCTAAACAAACTATAAGGCACTGCTACTATTAGCCACGCCCAAAACTAAATTAAGATTAGATAGTATTATTCTTAGATTTTATACAAATATAGACCATATTTGGTAAAAATGCAAAAAAATTCTACTTTTGTTGTATGAGCAGCGAATTAACACTCAAAGAGCAGGTGGCTCTACT
Source organism: Alistipes sp. (assembly GCA_045592005.1). Lineage (GTDB taxonomy): Bacteria > Bacteroidota > Bacteroidia > Bacteroidales > Rikenellaceae > Alistipes. The sequence continues at coordinate 21,652 of JAZNTY010000081.1, forward strand.
ACCTCTTTTACCGGGATGCTACCTCTTCTCAGACAAGAAGGGCGAGGTTATCTATGTCGGCAAAGCCAAGAGTCTGCGCAAGCGCGTGAGCAGTTACTTTACCGATAGCCGCGACCACAGTCCAAAGGTTCGGGTTATGGTCAAGCAGATAGCATCGCTTCGTCATATTGTTGTCGATAGCGAGAGTGATGCCCTACTGCTTGAAAACTCGCTAATCAAAAGTCTACAACCTCGATATAATATTCTTCTCAAGGACGATAAATCATACCCATGGATAGCCCTGACACCGCCACCCTTTGAGCGTGTGATATCTACCCGTCGCATAATAAAAGACGGGTCTAAATATTTCGGTCCCTACGCCTCAATATCTGCACAGAAGGCTATGCTTGAATTTATTGGCGAGGTTATTCCATTACGCACCTGTCGCCTAAATCTCACACAAGAGCAGATTGACAAAGGAAAATACTCGCCTTGTCTGCAATACCATATCGGCAACTGCAAAGCCCCTTGTTGTGGCAAGCAGAGCCTACAGGAGTATGCCGAGTTTGTCGATATGACCATTTCAATACTCAAAGGCGATTTGAAACCGGTTAAAAGCTATCTTGAAGGGGAGATGACACGCGCTGCCGCAGAACTCCGTTTCGAGGCTGCACAGAGGTTTAAAACCCGCTTAGAGGCATTAGAAAAGTACCGCGCCAAGTCTGTTATAGTAAGTGCCACTATATCTGATGCAGATATATTCTCCCTATACATTGAAGGCGAGGAGGCATATTGCAACTTTTTGCGCATAAAAAATGGTTCTATAGTATCAGTGCAAACCATAGCCATACAAACAGGCATTGAGGCAGACCCGGTACAAATACTCACTTTAGGCATAGAGCACATTATCGAAAATATCGCCACTAAGCTACAGAGTCAAGTTATTGTGCCATTTTTACCCAATACACAACTCTTTGAAGGGGTTAACTTCATCGTTCCACAGCGTGGCGAAAAGCGTGAACTGCTTGACTTCTCACTCCGCAGCGCCAAACTATATCGCGCAGAGTTGATGAAAAATATGGAAATCAAGAACCCGGAACGCCATACCGAGCGCCTTATGGAGGCTATGCAACGCGAACTTCGTCTTAACCGTCAACCTCGCCATATAGAGTGTTTTGACAACTCCAACACCCAGGGTACTAACCCTGTGGCTTCATGCGTAGTATTTCGCAATGGCAAGCCATCAAAGCGCGAATATAGACACTTCAATATCAAGACTGTTGTGGGCGCGGACGACTTTGCATCTATGCGCGAGATTATTACCCGCCGCTATAGCCGACTTGTAGAAGAGGGTGCTGAATTACCTGACCTCATTGTAGTAGATGGCGGCAAAGGACAACTATCGAGCGCCTATGCTGTACTATGTGAAATGGGGTTAGAAGAGAAGATACCTATTGTCGGTCTTGCCAAGCGATTAGAGGAGGTCTACTATCCCAACGACCCTATGCCATACTATCTATCGCGCACAGGCGAGCCTCTGAAGGTTATGTGCCATATCCGCGACGAGGCACACCGTTTCGGTATTACCTTTCACCGCAACAAGCGCTCAAACGCAATGATACACAGTCAATTAGAGAATATCGAAGGTATTGGCAACAAGAGTATTGAGCAACTTTATCGCCACTTCAAGACACTATCTAAAATTAAGTCTGCCACCCTCGACGAGTTGAGCGAGGTTGTTGGTCAGAGCAGAGCTACCAAGATACACAACTACTTCGACAACCACAAACTATGACAACAAGAGAGAGATACAATGGTATCATTGAGTGGTTCAGCACCAATATGCCCATCGCTGAAAGCGAACTAAACTACAACAACACCTTTGAGTTGCTTGTTGCCGTTATTCTGTCGGCTCAATGCACCGATAAGCGTGTAAATATTACTACACCTGCCCTCTTCGCCGCCTACCCTACCCCTCAGGCTCTTGCCCAGGCTACTGTTGAGCAGGTCTACGAATACATACGCTCCATATCCTACCCTAACAACAAAGCCAAAAATTTGGTAGCTATGGCGCGTATGCTATGTGACAAATTTAATGGCGAAGTTCCCTCTGATATAGAACAAATGATGCTTCTGCCGGGCGTAGGTCGCAAGACGGCAAATGTTGTCGGAGCAGTAATCTGGGGCAAGGAGGTAATGCCTGTAGATACACATGTTTTTCGCGTTTCAGCACGCATTGGACTAACTAAAGGGGCTAAAACGCCTCGACAAACAGAACTACAACTTGAAAAAAATATCCCCTCCCATCTACTTCCTATCGCCCACCATTGGTTAATACTCCACGGCAGATATGTATGCACTGCCCGCAAACCCAAATGTGCTGAGTGCGGCATCGCACAGTGGTGTAAAAGCTACACTGAATAGATTTTTTATTATCTTTGCACTATGAAACCTACTCTAAGCATAGATACCGAACAACGAGTGGCAAGAGCCAAAGAACTTTTTAACAGCGGGTATAATTGTTGCCAAGCGGTGGTTATGGCATATGCAGATATCATAGAGCTTGAGCCGACACTTGCAGCGACTATTGCTGCGCCATTTGGCGGCGGTATGGGTAGACTCAGAGAGGTGTGCGGAGCTGTGAGCGGAATGACTATGATTGCCGGTTTTCTCTCGCCTTGTCCTACAAATAGTGATGCTATTGCCAAAAAGGAGAATTATACCCTTGTGCAGCACTTTGCCGAGGCGTTCCGAGAGCAGAATGGAGCGATAGTATGTCGCACGCTGTTGGGATTAGACCGCACGAAAGATGACCCTACACCATCCGCACGCACAGCGGAGTACTACCGCAAGCGCCCTTGTGCCGAGCTTGTTGCCGATGCCGCAAGGATAATAGCAGAATATTTATTAGAGAACAGTAATAAAGTATAAACAACATTTTGGATTTTAGAAATACATTTATAAAACACAAAACACTATGAGCAATAAGGTTATCGCAAGTCCACACGCACCTAAGGCTGTAGGACCCTACTCACAGGCAATTCAGGCGGAGGGAACCCTCTACCTCTCAGGACAACTTCCGATTGACGGAGCAACAGGCACAATGCCTCAAACAATTGAGGAGCAAACAGAGCAGAGTTTAAAGAATGTGGGGCATATTCTAAAAGAGGCTGGCTACGACTATTCAGATGTAGTTAAGACAACGGTATTGTTGGCTGATATCAAAGACTTTGCAGCTATGAATGGAGTATATGCAAAGTTCTTTAGCGGTGCTTTTCCAACTCGCGTATGCTACCAGGTTGCAGCCCTACCTATGGGCGCAAAGGTAGAGATTGATGCCGTAGCGGTAAAGTAGACATTGAAGAGTATTCCCAATCTTAATTTTTCGATTGGGTAGTACCGAGTACCACATAATATACAAAATTATGGATACGCAGCAAAACGAAAAAGGCAAAGACTACTCACAGCTAATGAGTCGAAGAATTCGACGAATATTGTTAGTATGTAATAGTTATGATAGCTACACGCTGGAAGAAGATGGAAGATTAGAGGTACAGATTACGCAAGAGTATTCGGAATTAAACCTGAGTAATCCTCCATCAATTACGCGTGTAGAATCGACAATAGAGGCTTTGGAGTTGATAGAGAGTTGTGAACAGTTTGACTTGGTTATCACGATGTATAATGTAGGTCAAATTGATGTTTACACCTTCTCTAAGAAGATGAAACAGATATCGCCGACAACACCTATTGTTTTGCTGACTAACTTTTCTAAGGAGATATATCGTCAAATTGAGCAAAATGACACCTCGTCGATAGATTATGTATTCTGCTGGAACAACTCTACAGATTTGATTATCGCCATAATCAAATTGATTGAGGATAGTATGAATGCCGAGCACGACTGTGTTCAATTTGGAGTGCAGACTATTTTATTGGTGGAAGACTCTATACGATATTACTCAACCTATCTGCCGGCTATATACAAGTTGGTGTTACAACAAAATGGAGCCTCTATACGCGATGCCCTCAATGAACAGCAGCAGATAGCCCGCAAGCGTGCGCGTCCAAAGATACTTATGGCGACCAACTATGAGGATGCTGTGGCGCTCTATGAGCGTTACAAGGGTAATATGTTGGGAGTAATATCAGATGTAGGCTTTGTTATTCACAAGGGAGATGACCCGTCAACTGAGAAACTCGATGCCGGTATAGACCTATGCAACCTTATCCACAAGGACAACCCTACGATGCCATTTTTGATGCAATCATCGCAGGAGAGCATGCGCCAAGTGGCTAAAGAGTTGGGGGTAGGTTTTGTAGTCAAGCACTCTAAGACTCTCATTCACGAGATTGGTGAGTATATCGGCAGAGAGTTTGCCTTCGGCGACTTTGTTCTTACAGATAGTCAAACAGGAGATGAGATAGCCCGCGCAGAGGACCTTTTGGGGTTAGAGAAGTTACTACACAACATATCCGACAGCGTATTAGAGAGCGTTGTCACTACAACTTATCTATCAAAGTGGCTATTATCGCGCGGTATATTCTCTTTGGGCAACTCTTTTAGGGAGCTGACTTTAGAGGGTTTTAATAGAGATTTGACAAAGGTACGCCAATTTTTGACAGACGCTCTTCGAGACTACCGCATAAAGCAAGGCTTAGGCGTGGTTGCTCGTTTCTCGGCAGAAACATATAACGATGCTATCTGGTTTTCGCGCTTAGGAAACGGTTCAATTGGTGGCAAAGCGAGAGGACTCGCCTTTATGAACCACATATTACAGCAATACAACCTATACAATGAGTGGGAGAATGTTCGTGTAATGATACCTCGCACTTTGGTTATTACGACCGAGTATTTTGATAGGTTTATTATCGAAAACGGTTTACAATATGTTATCAACTCCGACATCTCTGATGCCGAAATTCTCTCTGAGTTTGTAGCCTCCTCGCTTCCTCAGGAGTTAACTGAAGCGCTAAGGTCATTTATACGCTGTGTCAAGAAACCACTTGCCGTACGCTCATCATCAAAGTTGGAGGACTCCTATTATCAGCCGTTTGCGGGCATATATTCAACATATATGATACCGCATACAGAGAATGAGGACCAGGAGCTACGATTGTTATCAAAAGCTATAAAGAGTGTCTATGCTTCGGTATACTTTGCCTCTTCGCGTACCTATATTACAGCTACAGCGAATGTTATCTCGGAGGAGAAGATGGCTATAGTGCTACAAGAGATTTGCGGTTCAGAGGACCAGGGCTACTTCTTCCCGACAATATCGGGAGTAGCTCGCTCGCTAAACTTCTATCCTATCGGTTATGAGCGACCCGATGAAGGTATTGCAAAAATAGCTTTCGGTCTGGGCAAGGCAGTGGTTGATGGAGAGCAGGTGTTGCGTTTCTGTCCGAAATATCCGCAGCATATTCTCCAAACCTCGACACCAGAGCTTACTATGCGCGAAACACAGCAGACGATGTATGCACTCAATCTACAACCAGATAAATTTAAGACCTCAATAGATGATGCAGTAAACCTTGAGAAGATAAATATCGCCGACTGCACCCGTTTTAGGAGTATAAAGCATGTAGCCTCAACCTGGGATATGCAGAGTATGCGTTTGACCGATTCCCCGTTGGCTGAGGGTATTAAAGTGGTCACTTTTGCTCGCGTGCTGAAGTACAACACATTCCCACTTGCCGATATTTTATCTCGCCTACTTGAAATAGGACAACGCGAGATGAAGACCTGCGTAGAGATTGAGTTTGCAGCCAACCTTGACCGTGGTACAAGATTTAACATATTCAATGTACTACAAATCAGACCTATTGCTGCATCTATATCCGAGAGCAATAAAGATTGGAGCATGGTTGATGTAGATAATGCGCTGATATACTCACAAAGTGCTTTGGGTACAGGTTCTGTCGAGGGAATTACCGACATTATCTATCTGCGCCGCGAGAACTTCGACCCTTCAAAAACCCAAATTATGGCAGAGCAGATTACCCGTCTCAATAGCCAAATGCGAGCCGAAGGGCGCGGATACCTACTTTCAGGTTTTGGTCGCTGGGGTTCGAGTAATCCGTGGTTGGGAGTACCCGTAAAGTGGAGCGACATATCAGAGGCTAAAGCTATTGTAGAGTGTGGCTTAGACAACTTTAGAATAGAGCCAAGTCAAGGTACACATTTCTTCCAAAATATGACCTCCTTTGGTGTAGGATATATGACCGTTAATCCATACGCTGGCGATGGTAAGTTGAACTTTGATATATTAGATGCTACGCCAGCACTCTTTGAGAGTGAATTTGTACGACATATACGATTTGACTCTCCTTTGGAGATATGTATTGACGGAGTCAAGAACAAAGCAGTGGTTGAGATAAAACAAGGCTGAAAGATAGGTAAAAATGAAACGAATATTGGTCATATTACACATTTGGTATCAGGAGCAGATTGACTATTTTATTGACAAATTGGGCAATATCAGTGGCTGCGAGTGGGACTTGTTGGTTACAACGACTCATAACGACCCTCAAATAGCCGACAAACTTTTGGCTTTCAGAAGCAATGCTAAAATTATTACAGTCCCCAACATAGGGTACGATATAGGTCCATTTATAAGGATTATTAAGAGTTATGATATCAGCCAATATGACTATATACTCAAACTGCACACCAAAGGGGCTCTACCTAAAAAGGCGAGAATTAACGGAGTGAATTTACAAGGTCTAAGGTGGCGCAACCTACTTGTAAATTCCCTTATAGGGACAACAGAGCGTTTTCAAAAGGTGCTTAACAAGATGGACAGAGAGGATGTCGGTATGGTCTGCTGTTATGAGTTATATAAATATCTGCACAAATCACTACCTGAAGATACTTATATGTTAGACAAGGAGGCTGCACGAATTGGAGTACAAATTGTGGTCAATAAATTCTTAGCAGGCTCTATGTTTATAGTTAAGACAAAGGCTCTAACTAAGTTAATAAAGGCACAGATTGATGTTGACAGCTGGGACAAGTTCTCTGAGTCGCAATCTATCGGCTCCGAAGCTCATGTTTATGAGCGGTTACTCTGTGCCGCTGTGACAGATGCCGGATATAAAATTGTCCTCAGTCCTGCCTCTACACTATCTGCCACTCAAGCACTCCTACATAACATAGGGTCGATATTTAAGAGGCGTAGAGGTAAATAATGGAGGCTTTTGACCTCCATTATTACATTTAGTGTTCTATAGCAATCTGGTCGATTAGCGCATTCATCTTCTTGCGCAACTTGGTAATTATTGGCACCCAAACTATGGTAAAGGCAAAAACAGCTCCAATGCCAACACCTAAAGTGATACCTTCAAAAAAAGTTTGAACATTTACATTAGAAGACAAGAACCGACAAAGAATTGCTACAGCCATAATCACGCAAAATATACGAAGCAACATTGATAGTGTACGAATAGCATAACTATATGCCTTATTTGTCATCTTCAGTTTAGCAAAGGTATCGTTTTCATTATTAAAAGGTCCATCAGCCGCCCGCTTTTGCAAATACATCCAATCCTTTCTATCGCAAACAATGCGTATTCCACACTCAGTAAGAAAGTTATAATACTCTTCCTTTCCAAGACCGTGTGGCATATTCTCCGGAAGGTCGAGTTTGTAGATAAATTCACCAGGTTTACCCCTCTTAAACACATAACGACATAAACACTGCACACGCACAAAGTTCCAACCATTGCGTGCCATTTCATTAAGCCAACGCTCCTCTTCTTCTGCCTGCGAGATAAAGAAGATGTTCCATACTTTTTTGTACTCTTTCATAGTATTACATTTTTAAGATACTCTTACCATTATTCACAAGTTCCTCAAGGCGAGATAGCTCCTGCACAAGCATCGCCCTGCCGATAGGTGTAATTTGATACTCCTTACGGCGTGAGTCCGCCAAAATCTCTAATTGCTCTATCCACTCCTTCTCCAATAGAGTCGAAAGTGCGCCATATAGCGTACCTGCCGAGATTACCAATCGACCGCCACTCAACTCTGCCGTGCGCTGCATTATGCCATAGCCGTGTAGTGGCTCTATAAGAGCAAGTAGAATGTAGTATACCGCTTCGGTTAGTGCATTGTTAGAATTATTCATATATCGTTCGCTGTTATATCGGTTGCCGATACAAAGGTAAACGATATATTTTTATTATGCAAATATTTTTATTATTTTTGTGGTCATTATACAAAATTTTACAGAACAGACACAAAAGTTATGTCCTCCATACGCAATAATTTCTTCTACAAAGCCATCCTTACGCTCTCTTCGTACATCATCTCCTTTGCCACCTTCCCGTATATATCCAGGGTGTTGGGCGTAGAGGGTGTTGGCTTGGTCAACTTTGTAGATAACTCTATCAGCTACTTTCTGCTCTTTGCCACAATGGGTGTTACCATACTTGGCACCAGAGAGATTGCTATGGTTAAGGATGATAGGCAGAGCCGCAATCGAGTATTTTCTACCATTTTAGGTATGAATATCGTATTTACAATCATTACATTGATTATATATTTCGGTACGATAGCTTTAGTGCCCCGATTTTATGAAAACTCTGAGATGTTTTATATTGGCGCAGCTAAGATTGTAGGCACGGTGTTTTTGGTTGAGTGGTTTTTTACCGGTTTAGAGAGCTTTAGATACATAACCATCCGTAGTCTGATAATCAAACTACTTTATGTGGCTGCTGTATACACTTTCATAGACGATACAAACGACTACAAACTATACTTTACCCTTACCGTAGCCACTGTGGTAATAAATGCGACTGTCAACATCCTCTACACAAGCCGTTTTATAACCATAGACCGCAAAGCACTATTCTCCATGCGCTATCTACAGAAGAATGTAATGCTCGGTTTATATAGTATTATGACCTCAATGTATGTAACTTTTAATGTTATGTATTTAGGTCTTGTATCGGATAATACTCAGGTAGGCTACTACACTACTGCTTTTAAGTTATACACCATTATACTCGGACTATTTTCCGCTTTTACCTCGGTTATGATGCCTCGTATGAGCGCCAT